>NZ_BACT01000106.1:0-2927 GCF_000333255.1 Methylobacterium sp. B1
CGGCGAGAATCCTCNAGCCACGGGCTTCACCACGAAGGCGTTCACCCCGAGGTCGTAGGAGCGCACCAGGTCGGTCTCCTCGCGGGACGAGGTCAGCATGACCACGGGCGTCTTGCGGGTGACCGGGTCGCCCTTGATCTTGGCGAGCACCTCCAGGCCGTCGACCTTGGGAAGCTTCAGGTCGAGGTCACCGGCAGGGCGATGCCGGCCTGCAGCACGACACGACGGTTGGTCACCGTGTAGAGCGTCGTCCGATGGGTGAGCCATGCGAGCAGCCAGAGCAGCGCGACGGCGCCCGCGCCGATCACCAGGGTCGGTCCCACCACCTTCAGGGCCGAAGCGGGCGAACCGGCCGCCAGGCCGAAGGCCAGGGCGCAGACCGCAAACCACGCAATCACCAGACGGGCGTGGAACACCCGGACCAACAGGCCCAAGGTGGTCGGCCTGCTCTGCCACAGGATGCGCTCGCCCGCCGGCAGAGGACCGGGCAGGCCCCGCGGGGTGCCCTCGGGGAGGAAGTCGCCGCTCATATCAGGGGCTCCGCCCGGGCCGGCGTCGCGTAGAGCGTGCCGGCGCCGAAATACGAGACGATCCGCTCCTCCTCCAGGAAGGTCACGCTGTCGGGATCGCGGGTGGTCGGGATGTCGGCGAACTGGCTGGCGAGCAGCGCCTCGGTCGTCACCGTCTTGGTGAAGCCGCCGGCCCGGCAGAAGGTGGTCGGCATCAGCCGGCGGCCGCCCGCCGGGAGTTCCACCTCATAGTAGCGGATCAGCGACTCGCCGCGGTCGACCCAGACGTCGCTGATCACGCCCGCCACGGCGTTGTCGGTGCCGAACACCGTCATGCCGATCGGGTTCGGGCCGCTTTCGTGGATGACGAAGTTCTTCGCCACCCGCAGGGGAACGATGCGGATCTCCTCGTCCCAGGTCCGGTCGTGGACGTCGTGTCGCAGTACCCAGGAGCCGGGGCCGACGCCGGCCTGGAGCGACGCGTCGGTGCGCTCGTAGGGAGCGCCGGGCCAGGGCTCGACCTTGCGGGCCGGGATGCCGGTCTCGATGTCGTCCCGGCCGTGCACCGCCTGCGGTGCGTAGGTGGTCTCGCCGCCGGGGAGATGGAAGGCCTTGGACCGGGGGATCAGGATCGGATCGTCCGCCTTGCGGCGGCCGACGGCCTCGTTCTCCAGCGGGTAGCCCTCCCGCCGGTCCTCGCGGCGCAGCCAGAAGACCAGCCCGGCGAAGAAGATGAAGAACGCGTAGAGCACGACCTGGGCGACGTCGACATAACCCGTAAGTGCGCCGGTTGGCATGGCTGTCCTCCCCGAATGTCAGGCCGTCCGGCCGGCAAGGCCGTTGGCGATGCGGTCTCGATCCTCTGTCCGTGCGTCCTCACGCACCAGCGGCCCCAGCGCGAGGAGCGCCGCGAACAGCAGGGCGATCTCGATGTGGTAGACGATGAGGTAGCCGATCGCGGGCTCGTTCATGCCCTCGCCGAGCACCCCCGACTGGGCGATGGCGCCGCCCACGTCGCGCACGAGGCCGCTCGCCGCGATCGACAGGCCCGCGGCGGTCGCCTGCACGGCGCCCCAGGCGCCGAGCGCCAGCCCCGTATCCTCGGGGCCGGCGCGGTTCATCGAGGCGGTGAGCGTGCCGTGGGCGAAGAGGCCGCCGCCGAGCCCGATCAGGCTGACGCCGGCGGCGAACAGGTCGGCCGAGGCCAGCGGCGCGGCGAAGACCACCGCCGAGAAGGCGAGGATGCCGATGCCGACGCCGACCGCCGACACCCGGAACGGATCGCCCCCGCGGCCGAGCCAGCGCGCCGCAACCAGCAGGCCCAGCCCGCCGCCCGCGGCGAGCAGCGCCGTGAGGGCCGTGGTCGCGCCCACGGAAAGGTGCAGGATCTGGCCGCCATAGGGCTCCAGCAGGATGTCCTGCATGGAGAAGCCCGCCGTGCCGAGGCCGATCGCCACGAGGCGACGGCGGGCGGTGCCCTCACCCGCATAGGCCCGCCAGGACGACCGGAAGTCGCGCTGCGGCGCCGTCTGCGTCCGGTTGGGATCGCGCGGCTCCTGCTTCCAGAGGGCGAACCCGTTGAGGATGATGGTGACCAGGGCGGCGCCCTGGATCACCTGGATCAGGCGCACCGGCGAGAAATGGGCGAGGAACAGGCCGAACAGCAGGGCGCTCGCCATCATGCCGAACAGCAGGGCCGCGCAGAGCAGCGCCACCACCTTCGGCCTTGCATGCGCGGGGGCGAGGTCGGTGGCGAGCGCCAGCCCGACGGTCTGGGTCGTGTGCAGACCGGCACCGACCAGCAGGAAGGCCAGAGCCGCCGCAAGGTTGCCGACCCAGAGCGGCCCGGTGGTGTCGCCCGACAGGATCAGCAGGGCGAACGGCATGATCGCGAGGCCGCCGAACTGAAGCAGCGTGCCGAACCAGATGTAGGGCACCCGCCGCCAGCCCAGCAGCGAGCGATGCGTGTCCGAGCGGAAGCCGACCAGCGCCCGCAGGGGCGCAAAGATCAGCGGCAGCGCCAGCATCACCGCGACGATCCAGGCCGGCACCCCCAGTTCGACGATCATCACCCGGTTCAGGGTGCCGATCAGCAGCACCGCCGCCATGCCGACGGTGACCTGGAACAGGGCGAGCCGAAGCAGGCGCCCGAGGGGCAGCTCGACGGTTGCGGCATCCGCGAAGGGGAGGATCGCCGGGCCGAGGCGCATCAGGGCGCGGGTCAGTTTTCTGGGATGCGGCGTTCATGTCCGCATCCCCGGCGACGCCGCCCCCGATCCCGCAAAGGCGGACGGGCGCGCGCGCGTCAGCGCCACCGCGTTCGACAGGTAGAATCCGCTGTTGATCCGGTGGCTCCGCGCCCNNAGTGAGGCGTCGAGCGCTGTTTCAGAAGTCATCCGACGGCGCAGGCCGCCCTCG
>NZ_BACT01000105.1:0-7612 GCF_000333255.1 Methylobacterium sp. B1
CGGGCGGCTGTGGCCGGACTTTGCAGTCAGCCTGAAGCCCCTCGGCGACGTCTTCATCAAGCTCATCAAGATGGTCGTCGCGCCGCTGGTGTTCGGTGTCGTGGTGCATGGCATCGTCGGCGCCGGCGATCTGCGGAAGGTTGGGCGCGTCGGCCTCAAATCCCTGATCTACTTCGAGGTGGTGACGACCATCGCGCTCGCGCTCGGGCTGGTCCTCGCCTACGTCTTCGCGCCCGGCCAGGGCATGAACGTCGACCTGGCGAAGCTGGATGCCAATTCGCTCTCCAGCTACACCGATCGGGTCGGACAGGTCACGGGAACCGTCGATTTCTTGATGAAGCTGGTGCCGACGACCTTCGTCGACGCCTTCGCGAAGGGCGACATCCTCCAGGTTTTGCTTCTCGCGATCCTGTTCGGGTCCGGCCTCTCGCTCCTCGGCGAGCGCGGCAAGCCCCTGGCCGACAGCCTGGAGCGCATCACCGAAGTCCTGTTCCGGATCATCGGCTTCATCGTGCGGCTCGCGCCGCTCGGCGTGCTCGGCGCCGTCGCGTTCACGGTCGGCAAGTACGGCGTCGGATCCCTGAAGCAGCTCAGCATGCTGGTCGTGCTGTTCTACGGGGGCGTCGCGGCCTTCGTGATCGTCGTGCTCGGCGGCATCATGCGGCTCGCGGGCTTCAGCATCTTCAAGCTGCTCGCCTATCTGCGCGAGGAACTGACCGTCGTGGCCGGCACCGCATCCTCCGACTGCGTGCTGCCGCAGGTCATGCGCAAGATGGAGCGGCTCGGCATCAAGGAATCGACCGTCGGCCTCGTGATCCCGACCGGCTACTCCTTCAACCTGGATGCCTTCTCGCTCTACCTGACCCTGGCCACGGTGTTCATCGCGCAGGCGACCAACACCGACCTGTCCTTCGGTCATCTGATGCTGATCCTCGGCATCGCCCTTCTGACGTCCAAGGGCGCCCACGGCGTGCCCGGCTCGGCGATCGTGGTCCTCGCCGCGACGCTGTCGGCGGTCCCGGAGATCCCAGTGATCGGTCTGGTCCTCGTCCTGTCGGTCGACTGGTTCGTCGGCATCGCCCGTGCCCTCGGAAACCTCATCGGCAATTGCGTGGCGACCGTCGTCATCGCAGCCTGGGAGGGCGATATCGATCGCGCCCAGGCTCACCGGGTCCTGAACGGCGAGGACACGGCCGACACCGCGGCAATCCTCGAGGCCCCCGTCGCGCAGCCGCACACCGCGTGACCGATCCGGGGCAGCCGATTACAGCTTGAAGCCGAATCCCGGAGACCGACCATGAGCGCTGGAGCCTACAACCCCCCGTGCGGCGGCCTGCCCGGCCAGACGGCGCTGATGACCGGCCGCGCCGTGTTCACCGAGGCCTACGCGGTCATCCCCCACGGGGTGATGAGCGACATCGTCACGAGCCTCCTGCCGGGCTGGGAGGGGACCCGGGCCTGGATCCTGGCACGGCCGCTCTCGGGCTTCGCCGAAACCTTCGCCCAGTACCTCATGGAGGTCGCCCCGGGCGGCGGCAGCGAGACTCCCGAGCCGGAGGCTCAGGCGCAGGGCGTGCTGTTCGTGGTCGCGGGCACGGCGAGCCTCACCCTCGACGGCGCCCGGCACGCCCTGCGGCCGGGCAGCTACGCCTATCTCTCCCCCGGCGCGGCGTGGTCCCTGCGCAACGACGGCGACGGGCCCGTGCGCTTCCACTGGATCCGCAAGGCCTACCAGCCGGCGGCGGGGCTGGACGCGCCGCCCTCGTTCGTGACGCACGAATCGGCGGTCGAGCCGACCGGCATGGCCGGCACCGACGGCGCCTGGGCGACCACCCGATTCGTCGGCTCCGACGATCTGCGCCACGACATGCACGTGAACATCGTCAGCCTGCGGCCGGGCGCCTCGATTCCGTTCGAGGAGACCCACGTGATGGAGCACGGGCTGTTCGTGCTGGAGGGCAAGGCGGTCTACCGGCTCAACCGCGACTGGGTCGAGGTCGCGGCGGGCGACTTCATGTGGCTGCGCGCCTTCTGCCCGCAGGCCTGCTACGCGGGCGGGCCCGGCCCGTTCCGCTACCTCCTCTACAAGGACGTCAACCGCCATCCGGCGCTCGCGCCGCGCGGACTCGGCCGTTGAGCGCGGACGCGCGCAGGATCGTCGCCCAGCCTCTGACCGCGGCGGCCTTCGCCCCGTTCGGCACGGTCATCGACGCGGCTGCCGTGGAGCCGCGGCCGATGAATGCCGGGATGGCGCGCCGCTTCCACGATCTCGCCGAGATCGAGGTCGTGGGGGAGGGCGCGCGCGTGGTGATCGGCTTGGTGGAGGCGCAGCCCTATCCGCTGCCGCTGCGCCTCGGCCTGGTGGAGCGGCATCCGCTCGGCGCGCAGGCGTTCCTGCCGCTGAGCGCGGCGCCGTTCCTGGTCGTGGTCTGCCCGGACGAAGAGGGCCGGCCCGGTCGGCCGCAGGCCTTCGTCACCGCGCCCCGCCAGGGAATCTGCTACGCGCGCAACACGTGGCACGGGGTGCTCACGCCCTACGGTCAGCCACAGGATTTCGTCGTGGTCGACCGCGGCGGCCCGGGCGTGAACCTCGAGGAACACACCTTCGCCGAGCCCTGGACGGTCCATCTGCCCGGCCTGGACTGAAGGCGGACGCAGACCGGGCCCGTGGCGCGCCGAAACGACGGCGATTCCGTCGCGCAGGCGGTCTCGCGCGGTCGGGACCGCTTTTGGCGGCGCTCGGCGTGTCAGGGGCGCCCAGATGCAATCAATCCCGGGGGTGGGGCCGCGAAAGTCCGTTGACTGGCACCGGTCAGCGGCTATCGAGGCCGCAACGATGGAGTCCGCACCAACGCGGACCCGAGGAAACGCCGGGCCCGCGGGCCCGCACCGGAAAGGCCGCCATGTCCCTGTCCCGCACGCCCCTGTCCCGCCGGCGATTCCTCGCCTCCGGCTCGACGGCGCTCATCGCCGGCACCGTGGCGGCGCCGCACGTGGCGCGAGCGCAGAAGGCGGAGTTCACCTACAAATACGCCAACAACCTGCCCGACACGCACCCGATGAACATCCGCGCCCGCGAGATGGCGGAGGCGCTCCGCACGGAGACCGGCGGCCGGTTCGACCTCAAGATCTTCCCGACGAGCCAGCTCGGCTCCGACACCGACACGTTGAGCCAGCTGCGCTCGGGCAGCGTCGAGTTCTTCACGATGTCGCCGCTGATCCTCTCGACCCTGGTCCCGAACGCGTCGATCAACGGCATCGGCTACGCCTTCCCGAGCTACGATGCCGTCTGGCCGGCCATGGACGGCGAGCTCGGCGCCTGGGTCCGCCAGCAGATCGCCAAGTCCGGCCTCGTCGCCATGGAGAAGATCTGGGACAACGGCTACCGCCAGACCACTTCGTCGACCCGGCCGATCGCCACGCCCGACGACTTCAAGGGTTTCCGGATCCGCGTCCCGGTCTCGCCGCTCTGGACCTCGATGTTCAAGGCCTTCGACGCCGCGCCCGCCTCGATCAACCTCAACGAGACCTACTCGGCCCTGCAGACCAAGATCGTTGAGGGCCAGGAGAACCCGCTCGCGGTCATCTCCACGACGAAGTTCTACGAGGTGCAGAAGTATTGCTCGCTCACCAACCACATGTGGGACGGGTACTGGTTCCTGGCGAACCGCCGCGCCTGGGAGCGGCTGCCGCCGGATCTGCGCGAGACGGTGGCCCGCCACATCAACGCCGCCGGGATGAAGGAGCGGGCCGACGTTGCCCAGCTCAACGCCAACCTGCAGGCGGAGCTCTCGAAGAACGGCATGGTCTTCAACAAGCCCGATCCGGAGCCCTTCCGCGACAAGCTGCGCAAGGCCGGCTTCTACGCCGAGTGGAAGGGGCGGTACGGCGACGAGGGCTGGTCGCTGCTGGAGAAGGCCTGCGGGAAGCTCACCTGATGAGCGCCGCGGGGGCGCCGCGCGGCGGGGTCGCGCCGTGCTCCCGGCGGGTGATGAACCTCGCGCACTTCCTGCGCCGGGCCGCGCGCCGCTTCCCGGATGCGGTGGGGCTCGCCTGGGGCGCGCGCAGTTGGACCTGGGCCGAGCTCGACGCCCGGGTCGACGCCATGGCGGCGGCGCTCGCCGCCCGCGGCGTGACCAAGGGCGACCGCGTCCTGGTCCAGGCGCGCAACAGCAACCAGCTGTTCGAGTCGATGTTCGTCTGCTTCCGGCTCGGCGCCATCTGGGTGCCGACCAACTTCCGGCAGACGCCGTCGGAGGTCGCGTATCTCGCGAGCGCCAGCGGTGCCTCCGCGCTCATCTGCGGGGCCGGCTTTCCGGACCATGCCGCCGCCGTGCGCGCGGCCTGCCCGGACCTGAACTGCGTCGTCGAGATCGGCGGCACGGCCTTCGGGGCGGATTACGACGCGCTGGTCGCCGAACAACTGGGCCGCGCCGCGCCCGTTTGCGGCGTCGAGCACGACGATCCGTGCTGGTTCTTCTTCACGTCCGGCACGACCGGCCGGCCGAAGGCGGCGGTGCTCACACACGGCCAGATGGCCTTCGTCGTCACCAACCACCTCTGCGACCTGATGCCGGGCACCACCGAGGCCGACGCGTCCCTGGTCGTGGCCCCCCTCTCGCACGGTGCCGGCATCCACCAGCTCGCGCAGGTCGCGACCGGTACGAAGACGGTGCTCACCGCCGGCGAGCGGCTGGATCCCGAAGAAGTCTGGGCGCTCGTCGAGCGTTGGCGCATCGCGAACCTCTTCACCGTGCCGACCATCGTGAAGCTGCTGACCGAACATCCGGCCGTGGAGGCGCACGATCATTCCAGCCTGCGGCACGTGATCTACGCGGGCGCACCGATGTACAGGGCGGATCAGCAGCACGCGCTGCGTGTGCTCGGCCCGGTGCTGGTGCAGTATTTCGGCCTCGGCGAGGTGACCGGCAACATCACCGTGCTGCCGCCCCGCCTGCACGCGGCCGAGGACGGCCCCGCTGTGAAGGTCGGCACCTGCGGCGTCGAACGCACGGGCATGCAGGTCCAGATCCAGGACACGGAGGGGCGCGAATTGCCGCCCGGTGAGACCGGCGAGATCTGTGTCTGCGGCCCGGCCGTCTTCGCGGGCTACTACGACAACCCGGAGGCCAACGCGGCGGCGTTCCGCGACGGCTGGTTCCGGACCGGGGACCTCGGCCATTGCGACGCGGAAGGCTTCCTGTTCATCACCGGCCGCGCCTCGGACATGTACATCTCGGGCGGCTCGAACGTGTATCCGCGCGAGATCGAGGAGAAGCTCCTGACGCATCCGGCGATCTCCGAGGCCGCGATCCTGGGCGTGCCCGACCGCGCCTGGGGCGAAGTCGGTGTCGCGGTCTGCGTCGCGCGTCCCGGGGCGTCGGTGGAAGAGGGAGAATTGATCGCGTGGCTGTCCGCCGCGGTCGCCCGCTACAAGCTGCCCCGGCGTGTGTTCTTCTGGGACGCGCTTCCGAAATCCGGCTACGGCAAGGTGACGAAGCGCGCGATCCGCGCGGAACTCGAGTCGCGCGGTGATCTGCCCCTCGAAAAGCCGGCCCAGGCGTCGGATCGGTAGACGTCTGGCGGACGGCTCTCACGGCGTCGTCGCGCGCGCGGCGACGCAGTTCGGCGTCGCGGGAGATCGGCGGCCGTGGCACCGCTGGATCGCTTCGCTGCCCGCGGAGACGTCCAGACCCACCACAGTGCAGCTTGCGCATTGAGCGGGCTGCGCAGACCGCACTGCACACGTCGCCGAGATCGCCACACCGTCCTGATTCCGGCGTCTGTTAACGTCCCATCCCGAAAGCATGTTTTCGCTGCATGACAGCCCGAACGCGCAGCCTCTGACACGCGCTCGCAAACCGGCTCATATTGCATCGCAACACGCCGGGCTTCCCGCCCGGGCATGACCGGGATCGGGTACGATGACCACCCTCGCGAATCTCGTCGGCTTCCGCACCCAGAGCGGCGCGCCGCTCCTCGCGCAGATCGCCGGGCGCTTCGGCGTCGCGATGCGCCGCGCCGCGGCCGGGCGCTACGCCGAGCAGCGCGACCGCATCGTGCGCACCGGCGGCGCCGGCATGATCTGAGTCCTCAGGCGCGTCTCAGCGCAGGCGCGCCCGTGCAGTCTCCGCCACCGCCTCCGCGGTGATGCCGAAATGGCGGAACAGGTCTTCCGGCGCTCCCGAGGCGCCGAAGCCGGTCATGCCGACGAAGCCGCCATCCTCGCCGATCCAGCGGTCCCAGCCGAAGCGAAGAGCGGCTTCGACCGCCACCCGCACGGTATCGCGGGGAATGACGCTCGCGCGATACGCGGCATCCTGCGCGGCGAAGGCTTCCCAGGAGGGCATGGAGACGACGGCGGTCGGCACACCCTCGGCCTGCAGCATCGCGCGGGCCGTAAGCGCCAGCGCGACCTCCGAGCCGGTCCCGATCAGCGTCACCCGCCGGGGACCCGAGGCCTCCGCCAGAACGTAGGCGCCCCGCGCGCTCCGGTTCTCCTCGATGCCCGGCCCGCGGAGTGCCGGCAGAGCCTGGCGCGAGCAGACGAGCGATGTCGGGCCGGTCCGGTTGGCCAGCGCCATCTCCCAGCATTCGGCGGTCTCGACCGCGTCGGCCGGGCGCAGCACCAGCATGTTGGGGATGGCCCGCAGGGACGCGAGGTACTCGACCGGCTGATGGGTCGGTCCGTTGCGGCCGATGGCGATCGAATCGTGGCTGTAGACGGTGATGACCGGCAGGTTCATCAGCGCCGCCATGCGCAGGGACGGCCGCATATAGTCGGAGAAGACCAGATAGGTCGCGCCCACCGGCACCAGCCCGCGATGGGCCGCGATGCCGTTCATCATCGCGCCCATCGCGTGCTCGCGGATGCCGTAATGCAGGTAGCGGCCCGACCGGTCCTGGGCCGTGAAGGCGTGGAGCGCACCCTTGTGCTTCGTCGGCCCCTCCAGATCCGGGGCGCCCGAGAACAGTTCGGGCATGCCGTCGGACAGGGCGGCGACGATCTCGGCGGAGACCTCGATGCTGGGCCGCGCCGCCCCGGCCTCGGCGAAGCGGTCGCGCAGCCCCCGGAGCGGCGCATGCCAGCCCTCAGGAAGGCGGGCGTCGGAAACTCGGTCGAATTCCGCCCGCACTTCGGCCGGCAGGGCGTCCCGGCGCCTCGTCCAGACGGTGTAGCCATCGCGGTTGCGGCCGGAAACGCCGGCCTGCCACGCCGCGGCGACATCGTCGGGCACGGTGAAGGGCGGGTGATCCCACCCCCGGGCGGCCCGCGCCTCGGCGCAGTCACTGGCGAGCACGCGCCCGCCATGGGCGCCGCGCTGGCCCTCGAGGCGCGGCAGGCCCCGCCCGATCACGGTGCGGCAGGCGATCAGGGTCGGGCGCGGGTCGCCCTGGGCGAGCCGGATCGCCGCCGAGACCGCCTCGACGTCGTGCCCATCGGCGTCGATCACCTGCCAGTCGGCGGCGCGGAAGCGCGCGCGGACGTCCTCCGAGATCGACAGGTCGGTGGCGCCGTCGTCGGTAATGCGGTTGTCGTCCCACAGGAAGGTGAGCTTTTCCAGGCGCAGATGGCCGGCCAGCGAGATCACCTCGTGGGCGATGCCTTCCT
>NZ_BACT01000104.1:0-3451 GCF_000333255.1 Methylobacterium sp. B1
TCTCGACGTTGCAGGCTGCCCAATCCTCCGCCAGATCTGCGCCGGATCGCCTTCGACAAGATCAAGATCGACCAGAGCTTCGTCCGCGACCTGCCGCACGAGGGCAGCGCCGCCGCGATCGTGCGGGCCATCATCGACATGGCGACGCGCCTCGACATGACGATCACGGCGGAAGGGGTCGAGACGGATGCGCAGCGGATCTGCCTGCTCGACCAGGGATGCCACGAATTCCAGGGCTATCTCTTCAGCAAGCCGCTGCCGGCCGAGCAGGCGGCGGTTCTCGCGCGCAGCCGCAAGTTGCTTCCGACCGCCGTCCAGGCGGCGTGAGGTGCCGTCAGGCGCCGAGGGGCGCCACGCCGGCCGGGCTGGGCTCGCCCGTGACCGCGTGGGGCGACACCTTCGGCCAGTAGGGCAGGAAGCCCTCGACGATGGTGCGCGGGATATCGAGGGGCCGGTAGTGGACGGTATCCACGAACATCAGCGACTGCTCGCCGCGGCCGAGCAGGCCGTTGACCTCGCTGTGGATCTCGTGCGCCAAGGTCACGAATTTCCGGTTGTGGCTCGCGATGGAGATCCGGACGGTGACGGGCTCGAACTCCATGGCCTCCCGCCGGAAGTCGTGATGGAAGGACTTCGTCAGGATGTAGAAATCCGTCGATTTCAGGTCGAAATCCGGCATGCAGACGTTGAAGAACAATTCGCGCGCCTTGCCGACCCAGCGCACATAATTGGCGAAATAGACGTTTCCGACCGAATTCGTATCGTCATAGGTCGGAATCAGGCGCAGGACGAACCAGTGGCCGTCGAAGCCGTGGGAGGCGACGGTGTCGGGCCGGTCGAGCGCGACGGGCACCGGCGCCGCCCGCGGCGCCCGCTCCGCCGCCGGAATCAACTGGTCGGCCGGCTGCGTTGCGCGCCATCCGAGGATCTGTGCGATCATCGGCAGGGCACCGATCAGCCCGATGAGCGGCGCGATGGCCAGGAGCGCCCAACTCGGCGCCAGATAGCCGGTGACGAAGATCAGGCACGCCGTCGCCCCGATCATGGCGTTGAGGACCGAGTCGTACCGCCGCGTCGCGCCGAGCGACTCGCAGACGAGACAGGCCGCCGCGCCGACGAGGAGCGTGGCGAACGGCATCATCAGGTAGAGGAGCGAGAGATTCGCCCAGATCGCCGCCGCCGCCGTGGCGAGCGCCGCGCCCAGGATCCAGACCGGTGAGGACACGAGTCCCGCCGGCACGAAGGCGAGAAGCGGCGAATTGCTGCGCGCCGTGACCGAGGTCCCGAGCCACCGCGTGGCGTTGTAGAAGCTGTCGATCGTGGTGGCGGCCGCGATCGCCGTCCAGACCACGAAGGCGGCTGTCGCACCCGCCACGGATTCCCGCCCGATCGCCTGCGCCACGGCCGCATAGGCCCCCGGCAGCCCGTCCGACGAGACGACCGGCACGCCGAGGCCCGCCCGCGCGGCGAGCAGGGCATTGAGCGTCAGCAGTCCGAGGAACAGCACGGCGCCGGTGACATAGGCCACCCGCACGGATCCCCCCGAACGCCGGATCTCGAGGGCGCGCTGCCAATGCTGGATGTCCATCCACGGGCCGAGCAGGAAGCCGACCAGGGAGGGCACGACGAGACCGTAGAAGCGCTCGTCGAAGGCGTGGACCGGGACCGTCCAGCCGTCCGGATGCCGGGGCAGGTCAACCAAGAGCAGCGCGCAGGCCGACAGTCCGAGGACCAGGGCGACGCCGTGGATGGTCCGGAGGCCGCGCAGCGGAACCGCATGCGCGATCGAGCAGGCGATGAGGATCAGGGCGACCAGGCCGACTACGGAGTCGCGGCCGAACAGCGGAAGCCACGCATAGGCGGCGAAGCCGAAGATCGTGATGGCGACGGCGAAGAACTGGGCCCCCAGGAACAGGAGGGCGTAGGGACCCTGCACGGACGCGACAATCGTGTCGATGCGCCGCCGGGGAGCGCCGAGCAGCCATCCGAACAGGCCAAGGCCCGTGGCATTCGGCAGAGCGAAGGCAAGAAACCCGAGCCATCCATACGTGAGGGTCACGTGGATCGCGTAGAAAAATCCGAGCCCCCAGAACCACGACAAAGCAATCGTCGGCGCCCAGGTCGCTGAGCGAATGAATTGGGAAGGCATTGTGGCCGCGAGCGCTCCGTACCGAGTGTTGCAATAGCGTATCAGACTCGTTTCGGGAATATGTCCGGCAAAAAAGAAGGCGAATATAAGATCTTACCTGCACGAAAATGCATCGACCTGTCGACAAGCCGCGGCTGCGGCTCAGCGCGGGCACATTTCCGCTCGCCGCGTCCCGATGGACACGCGTTTGGGCCTTGGGTGCACGACGCGTCGCGGATTCCCGGGCGATTTGCCTAATCGGCGGGCGCCGGGCCGCTGCGAACCAGATCGACGAAATTGGCGATCAGCGGAGCCTTCGGGGCCATCCACAACGCGAAGACGTCGGCGCGGATGGGCGGCCCTTCGAGGGGCCTGTAGACCACGTCCGCATGCGCCAGACGGGCGACGAATTCCGGGATGATGGCGATGCCGAGCCCCGATGCCACCAAGCTCGTCAACGAGGCTGCCTCGACGGCCTGATAGGTGATGGAGGGGACGAACCCGGCCTCTGCGCAGCAATCCCACAGGTAGTTGGCAAACAGGGAATCCGAGAGTCGCAGGAAGACGAATCGCTCGTCGCGAAGGTCGGAGAGGCGGAGCGCGCCCGTCGCCAAGCGGTGGCCCCTCGGCAGGACGACCCGTACGGTCTCGGTCCACGCGCAGACGCGGATTAGATCGGCGTCCTCCGGGGGGCACCGCAGGAAGCTCAGGTCGGTCTGACCGGACTTCAGCATCGCGATCTGCCGATCCGGCGACATCTCGTGGATTCGGAGATCGACCGCCGGATAGCTGCGGGCGAAGTCCCGGAGCGCCGGGCCGAGCGGGCCGGCCAACATCGAGCCGGTCAGGCCGATGTTGATGATGCCGGCGGTGCCCGCGCCGATGGCACGGGCCCGTTCCACCGCTTCGCCGGCCCGCTCCAGAATGGCGAGCGCCTGGACGTGGAAATCGTGGCCGGCCCGGGTCAGCGTCACCCGCCGCGTGGTCCGCTCGAAGAGGGCAGTGCCGACCTCATCCTCCAGGTCGCGGATCTGCTGGCTGAGGGGTGGTTGCGCCACGCCGAGGCTCTCTGCGGCGGCCGTGAAGCTCAGATATTTGGCGACAGCCACGAAATAGCGGAGATGCCGGAGTTCCATCCCGCCATCTATATGCCCCGCCTATCAATTGGAATGAAAAAGATATTTGACGTCTAGATCGGCCGGAACGATTTTGCAGCTCGGCAAATCGAAACGATGCTGCGCGTCACGATCGCCCCGCGCGCCGCCATCGGGCTTCGGTCGCCAGTCCGAGGCTGCCCAGGGGAATTGCGATGCAGCGCGTTTC
>NZ_BACT01000103.1:0-20209 GCF_000333255.1 Methylobacterium sp. B1
GTCCTTGCGCAGGGACTTGAGCCCGTTCCAGACCCGTCCGTCCGCGAGCACGACCTCGAGCCCCAGGACGAGGTCGCGGGCGTTGCCGTAGGCGAGGACCGCGATCCCGCCGGCATTGGTGCTGACGCCGCCGCCGATCCGGGCCGAGCCCCGGGACGCATAGGAGAGCGGAAACAGCATGCCGGCCGCCTCGGCCGCGTCCTGCACGTCCTGCAGGATCATCCCGGCCTCCACCGTGATGGTGGCATCCACCGGATCGACCGCCCGCAGCCGGGTCATGCGCTCCAGGGACAGCACCATGCCTCCTTCCGGCACCCCGGCGCCCGTCAGGCCGGTATTGCCGCCGAGCGGCACGACCGCGATGCCGGCCTGCGTGCAGGCGCGGACCGCGAAGGCGACCTCCTCGGTGCTCCCGGGCCGCAGCACGGCGAGGGCCGATCCGGTGAACAGGCGCCGGCTCTCGGTCAGGTAGGGCGCCAGGGCGTCCGGATCGGTCAGCACGTGCCGCGCGCCGAGCCCGTCCCGCAGGGCGGTCAGCAGGGTGTCGAGGGCGGCTGTCGGGGTCATCGCAAAGATTCTGTAGGCCAGGGGCGGGGGTACGCAAGCTCCGGTATGGCGCGCGCCGGTGCGGACCTTACAACGATGATGTAGGGCCCGGGCGTCGTCGCGCCGGGCCGTCCGGACGATCCACCGCAGAGGCAGAGATGCTCTCCGTCATCCAGAACCCGCAACGCATCGCGCTCCCCATCGTGGGCAGCAGCGACCTGTTTCCCGTGCGCCGCGTCTATTGCGTCGGCCGCAACTACGCCGCCCATGCCCGCGAGATGGGGGCGGACCCCGACCGGGAGCCGCCGTTCTTCTTCATGAAGCCCGCGGACGCCCTGCAGATCGTCGGTTCCGAGCCGACGCCTCACGCCTACCCCCCGAAGACCGGCAACTACCATTTCGAGGTCGAGATGGTGGCGGCCCTCGCCAGCGGCGGCAGCGACATCCCGGCGGAGACCGCCCTCGACCACGTCTACGGCTACGCGGTCGGCCTCGACATGACCCGGCGCGACGTCCAGGACGAGGCCAAGAAGATGTCGCGGCCCTGGGACACCGCCAAGGCGGCCGACGGGTCCGGCCCGACCGGCGCTTTGCATCCGGTCTCCGTTTTCGGCCATCCGGCGCGGGGCGCGATCACGCTGTCGGTGGACGGCGAGATTCGTCAGAAGGGCGACCTGGCCGACATGATCTGGTCCGTCGCCGAGCAGATCGCCTACCTGTCGGGTTACTTCGCCCTGCAACCGGGCGACCTGATCTTCACCGGCACGCCTGCCGGCGTCGGCCCGGTCCAGCGCGGTCAGCGCATGGTCGCGGCGATCGCCGGGCTCGGCGAGATCACCCTCGACGTCGTCTGAGCCGCGCACCCGCATGCTCCTCGACCGGCCGCTCCTGCGGCGCCTGTTCCACCTCGGGGCTCTCGCGTCCCGGGGCATGACCCTCGGCGTGCGCGGCGTCGCCCTGGACGGGGCGGGACGTGTGGCCCTCGTGCGCCACACCTATGTCAGCGGCTGGCACCTGCCCGGCGGCGGTGTGGAGCGCGGCGAGGCCGTGCGCGACGCGATGGTGCGGGAATTCCGCGAGGAGGCCGAGATCGTGCCCCAGGGGGAGCCGCGCCTGCACGCCCTCTACCGGAATGTGGTGGCCGCCCCCCGCGATCACGTCGCATTGTTCGTCCTGCCGGCCTTCACGGTGCTGCGCCCCAAGGCGCCGGACCGGGAGGTCGCCGAATGCGCCTTCTTCGCGCTGGACGCATTGCCCGAGTGCACCACCCGGGGGACCCGCGCCCGGCTCCGCGAGATCCACGAAGGCCTCCCGCCGGACCCGAATTGGTAAATCGTCACGGTTCGCGAAAAGGGCGCTTGCGTCGTCCGCCGGAATGGTGTTTAGAGAGCCGCGCCGGGGGCCGCCGGCACGAAAGTCCAGGCGGCGCGGCACTAGTGAGCGGGTGTAGCTCAGGGGTAGAGCACAACCTTGCCAAGGTTGGGGTCGAGGGTTCGAATCCCTTCGCCCGCTCCAGTTTTCCCAACCGTACGATCGACTTACAAGGCCGCAGTTCTGCGGCCTTTGTCGTTTCTGGGTTCTGCAGAAGCATCCTCGGCCGCCGGGCTACGGGGCTTCGGAGGAGGCCGAGCGGTACAGTGACCGTCTGGAACACCATACCGCTCGGCCTCGACGTTTCTCGGATCAGGCAGTCTGCTTCCGCAGGGCCGACAGGGCGTGCCACGTCGGCGCCAGCACGAAGTTCGTGAGCGGAATCAGCAGGCCGCCGACCACCAGCCCGATCAGGCCCGACGCGAGGGCGGTGACCAGCCATTCGACGAAGCCCTTGGCGAACGGCAAGCGCGCGGACGCTGCCGTCGCCGCGTCGTGGGCGGCGTGCGCGGGCCATGCCAGGCCGTAGGTCTCCAGACCGTGCATCAGGATCCCGCCGCCGACCCAGATCATGGCCGCCGTACCGACGACGGCCAGGAGACCGAGCAGGATCGGCATGCCTTTAACGACGCCGCGGCCGAGCCCGCGGACGAGGCTTCCGAGCGGCGGCCCGGCCGTGCTGCGGGCCAGAGCCAAGCCCGCGTCGTCAGCCTTCACGATCACAGCGACCACGCCGTAGACGCCCACGGTGATGCCCAGAGCAACGATGGCCAGGACGGCCGCCCGCATCCAGAAGCTGCCCTCCGGCAAGGCCGCGAGGGTGATGGCCATGATCTCGGCCGAGAGGATGAAGTCGGTCTTGATGGCGCTCGCCACGCGGCGCTCTTCTCCGGCCGCAGCGCCACCGGCGCCGTCCGCGTGGTCCGCCGCGTCGCCGTGGGCGCGATGGGGAAAGAGGCCCTCGTAGACCTTCTCGGTGCCTTCGTAGCAGAGATACGCACCGCCCAGCATCAGGAGCGGCGTGATCGCCCAGGGCGCGAAGGCGCTCAGCGCCAGGGCGCCCGGGAGCAGGAACAGGAGCTTGTTGCGGAGCGATCCGACGGCGATCTTGCCGACGATGGGCAACTCGCGCTCCGCCGCGAAGCCGACGACGTAGCGGGGCGTCACCGCCGCATCGTCGATGACGACACCGGCCGCTTTGGTTCCGGCTTTCGCGGCCTGGCCTGCCACGTCGTCGAGGGACGCCGCCGCACTCCTGACCATGAAGGCGACATCGTCCAGCAGGGCAATCAATCCGACGCTCACACGTCTCCCCTCATCCGTATTCGATCCGCCAGACAGACGAACCGCGCCGCGATTTGATCCGTCGCGCTCAAAGAATCGCGGCTCCTAGCGCAGGGCCAGGGCATCGAGCCATCCGTGCGCGGCCGCGTAACGGATGATCTCCGCACGCGTGCGCAGGCCGAGCTTTTCGGCGGCCCGCGCCTTGTAGGTCTCCACGGACTTGACGCTGAGATCGAAGCGGCGCGCGATCTCCTTGTTGCTGAAGCCCTGGGCGATCAGGCGAAGGACGTCCGTCTCGCGCGGGCTCAGCGCGTCTGCGGCAGGCTCGGCCACCGAGATCCGGGAGTCTGCTGCAGGATGCGCCAGGGCATGGCTCGCCACCGAAGGGTCGAGATAGACGCCGCCTGCGGCGACGGCGCGGACCGCGCGGAGCAGATCCTCCGCGGCCGAGCGTTTGAGCAGGTATCCCCGGGCGCCGGCCTTGAGCAGCGGCTGGACGTAGGCCGCATCCTCATGGACCGTCAGAACCAGCACGCGCGTTCGCGGGCACGCATCCGCCACGCGCTCG
This sequence comes from Methylobacterium sp. B1, assembly GCF_000333255.1. Taxonomy (NCBI): domain Bacteria; kingdom Pseudomonadati; phylum Pseudomonadota; class Alphaproteobacteria; order Hyphomicrobiales; family Methylobacteriaceae; genus Methylobacterium; species Methylobacterium sp. B1. The sequence continues at coordinate 3,770 of NZ_BACT01000103.1, forward strand.
GTGAGCTCGAGCCCGTTGAGACCGGGCATCGAAACATCGACCACGGCGACGTCGGGGTCGGCTGCATGGATCATCGGCAGCGCCTCGCTGCCGTTCGTCGCCTCGCCCACCAGCTCGATCTCGGGGTCGGCGTTCAGGAGCGTCCGGATCCCGGCGAGGACGATGGGGTGGTCGTCGGCCAGGGCGACGCGGATGCGATCCATCGGGCGCTTCTCCTCAGGGTTCGGGATGGTGCGGTACGGGAATGGTCACGAACAGGGTTGTGCCGACATCTGGGGACGATTCCAGCGTGAGTGTCCCGCCGAGAAGGGACAGGCGCTCGCGGATCCCGGACAGTCCCAGCCGCAGCTTCGCCTGTCCATCGCTGCCGGAACGGTCGCGGAGGTCCTCGGGGTTGAAGCCGACGCCGTCATCCTCGATGACGACCCGCATCTCGGTGGTGCGCTTCTCCACGGAGACGCTGACGCTCGCGGCGCGGGCATGCTTGAGCACGTTGGTGAGGGCCTCCTGCACGATCCGGTAGACGGCCGTCTCGATGGCGGCCGGCAGACGGGTCGCCTCGTTCAGGCATTCCAGATCGGCGCGGATCCCGTGCCGCTGGCTCCAGTCGCGCAGCAGCGTCGCGAGCGCCTCGCGCAGGCCGAGATCGTCGAGGGCGGTCGGCCTCAGGTCGACGGCAGCCCGATGGATGTCGCGTCCGATCTCCCCGGCAAGCGCTTGCAGCCACTCCATCTGCCTTCCGGCTTCAGCTGTGGCACCGCGGGCCAGGAGCCGCTCCATGCTCTTGAGGCCCAGCGACAGGCCGGTCACCGTCTGGCCGACCTGATCGTGCAGTTCCCGCGCGATCCGGCGCTGCTCGTTCTCCTGCGCCTCGCCGAGGCGGCGGAGCAGCGCGGACCGTTCGGCCTCGGCGCGCTTGCGCGGCTCGATATCCGAAACCACGCCGTAGATCAGCCCATCCGGGGTGTCCTCGTGAAGCTGTGGCACGCGACCGGCCACGCGGACCCAGCGCGGTTCCCGATCGAGCCGGTTCACGCGGAACTCGACGTCGAGCGGCGTACCCTCCGCGAGGCTCCGGCGCAGGGCTTCGCTCAGGCGCCCGCGATCCTCCGGCTCGACCGCCTGCAGGACGGTATCGGCGTCCACGGCGCTGTCGCGCCCTTCCGCGGCCGCCCGCCACCCCAGAAGCTCGGCCGCGCGTGCAGAACCCGTCACCCGGCGCGCGACGGTGTCCCAGCGCAACGTGCCGAGTTCCGCGGCCTCGGCGGCGACCGCGCCCTGCTCCTCGCTGGACCGGAGGGCGAGGGAGAACCGGGCCTGCTCGCCCGCACGGCGCTGCGCCATGTCGCGGCCCACCAATCCGACCAGCGCCAGGGCGAGGCCGATGCTGACGAAGCTGCCGCCGCCCAGCACGACATACGACCGTGACACCGGGGCGTTGAGGGTGGCGACCGGCATCCCGAAATGTACCGACCAGCCGCCGGTGTGCTTCAGCGTCCGGTAGACCACCTCGACATTCGCGCCCTCCAGCGTCGGGCCGGTGTAAAATCCGTTGGGCGCGTGCCGGATCGCCGCCTGCAAGGCGGGATTCGCAGGGTGGCCGAGTTCCTCGACCTCGGCCCGGGTCCGGGCGATGGTGTTCCCGTCCGCATCCACGATGGTACCGACCCAGCCCTCGGGGGCACCGGCATCCCGCAGGATCGAGCTCACCGCGTTTGTGGCAAGCCGGACCGACAGCACGTAGCGCAGGATCCCGTCGCGGATGACCGGGACGCGAAGGGCGACGAGGCGCTTGCCGGAGATCAGGCCGGCCGGACCGATGCCGCCGATCACCGGCTGACGCGTCTGCACCACGGCGTCGAAGCTCTGCCGGTCCGAAGTCGGTCCCAGTTCCTCTTCGAGGGAGCGGAGCAGGTTGACGATCTGAGCGCCGTCCGGACCGGCGAGTTCCACCGTCTCCCAGAGCGGATGCGCCTGCCTCAACCGCTCGGCCTCGGCGTAGAAGGCCGCGAGATCCGGTCGGTCGAGGGTGGCGGAGGCGGCCTCCGCTTCGAGAACCGCGATCTGGGCCGCAATGTCCGAGGCGACGCGCTCGGCCACACGGGTCGCGCTGGCGACCGCAGCGTTCCGGGCGAGGTCGCGCTGCTGCTGCGCCATGAGCGTGGCGACCCAGCCGCTCAGCAGCAGGACCGGTATGGCCGCCGCGAGGGCGAGGGCGATGAAGGTCCGGCGGCTGCCGCGGCTCAGCGGGGGCTCAGACCCGTGGATGGCGGCGTCGCGGGGTCGGATGTTCATGGGCCCGGGCGCGGGCACGCAGCGCGCCAACGCGAACCCGACCTCCATCGCTCAGGCGGCTCGGCCTTCCTGTCTCGCCGTCCCGAGCGCATCGCCACCCGTCTCCCGAGTCCCCGTCCCGGCCCGTGTGCCACGCGCTCTGTCGCGGAAAAGTCGCCCCGCGATCAAGCCGGCGGGAGTGCGTCCGAAGCGAGGGTGGTGTCGCAGAGCGCCGATCCGGGCAGCATCCGGGCCGGATGCGGCATCCGCGTCGCAACGGCCCAGGAGGAGCCGTCATAGCCCTCGAACCACGCGCGGCGCTCGCGCGACTCGCCGGGATACGGACAGGCATCGCGGGGCCGACCGACGGAACGCGCGCGGGCCCCCTGTTTGACGATGTCCATGAGCATGGGCGCTGATCTCTCCGGCTGCTCGGGATGATGTCCCGCACCGTGAGAAGCGCGCAGTTCGAACGGTCGAGCAAGCTGTTTCAGGTCGCGATGCTGCTCTCACCGACGCGTGTCGGGGTTATCCCGACACGCTGTGCAGACGATCATCCGTTGACCATTGCGCGAAAGCGGCACCCAAGCGGCAAATCATGCGGTCGTTGAGCGTCGACGCCTGTCGGGACGCCCGCGGTTCCTTGCTGGATCCTGCGCAGGGGTCACCCGGACAGCCTTCATGGCCCACGGATCCGGGAGGCTGCCGCACGTCGGCTTCCCGGATCCTGAGGGGCTTCCTAGAAGCCGCAGCCGTAGCCGGCCGGCGCGTAACGGTAGCCGTAGGGACGGCTGTAGACCGGCCGATAGAGGTTCGGCCCGGCACCCGCCGCCGCAAGGCCGAGGCCGGTGGCGAAACCCGGCCCGCGGTACCCACGGGGACCGCCGTAGCCGTATGCGTGCGGCCGGTAGCCATAGGCGGAGGGGCGGAAGGTCACACCCCGATAACCGCGATACCGCCTGTGGTGCGGACGGAACCGGTGGATGTGGTGCCGGTGGAGTCGGTGATGGTGCAATCCGTGGCGTCGCCCTCTCCAGGCGCCATGGCCCAGATGGTGGTGCCCGTGATGGAGGCCGGGGCCATGACCGTAGGGCCGCGCTTCGCTCGACGGCGCAAACAGAACGAGGCTCGAGAGCGCCGTCAGGGTGATCGCAAGACGTTTCATGGGCTGAACTCCACGGAAGAGGAAGGACGACCGTGCGGCCACGGTCGGACGGGGAACCGAGCCTTCGCCGCCGTCGAACGCGGCGGCGTGCCCCGAAGGCGGCGGACGAAGATCGAAATCTCCGGCCACTGTCCCGCCGTCCCATCTGTGGTCCGCTGGCCCGATCAGCAGTCGGAGAGATCGGAAGGCGTGTCAGGGTCGGCCCGACATGCTTGCGTTGAAGGCCTGGCTTAGCTTGGCGGTTGGGAGCCCAGGTCGACGGGGCTGAGGGCGCCTCGCCGCATGGTCGCGCCAGGGGGAACGGCATGAAGTTGGCGGTGGGCCTGCCCGTGCGGCGCGCGCGGAACTGGTATCGGCGTTGCGGGCGCGTGGGATCCCCGCTGAAGATGACGCGGGAGCGGCACGGTCCGCAGGCCGGCCGGACGCATACGCTAGAGGACTGGGCGCGATTCGGAGGCGGCCTGCTCGCGTCCGATCTCTCCGAGGTCCCGCGCGCGCACAGTCCGGTCTGGACCGAGAGACGGTGGCACGGCCTGGACTGGCCTCAGGCCAACGGACCCTGGGCGTAGCCGGGCGTTTAGAATTGGGAGAAGCCTGCGGATGGCCGGAACCCAGGGAGAGCCGTCACCGAGGCGGATGCCCCGCGTGCTCGGCCGCCGGACGACCTCGTAACCCCATGTGCGGCGGCGCGGCCGGGCCGACGTCGGAGACCCGCGGCCTCCGCGAAGCCGGCGCCTCGACCAATCGCGCTGACGCCTTCATCCTCCACGAAGATCATGGCGCGCCCGATCGTGCGTCTCGTGACGCGTCTCTCCTCTCCGCCGCAACGCTCCGACCAGCATCAGCAAGCCCTGCCCGGCGGCGAGCAGCAGGGTCAGGGCCATGAACGGCAGGAAGGCGATCAACACCCAGCCCGTCATCATCAGCCCGTACAGCAGCTCGCCGATATCGTGACCGGCGACCGAGCAGGGATACGTGTTTGCCTCGTTGACTTGGCAGCCGGTGAGGCTGGTCAGCGCGGCACCGGCGGCGAAGGGCAAAGCCGGCAGCCACGCGACGACCATCAGGATCAGGATCACGCGCAGACGCCGGCGGGACCGGTCCGGCCGTCCAGTCTCAAGGGCGCTCATCGGACCTCCTCCTTCGGGCGGGGGCGGATCGGTCGGTGCCCGCCTGCACCGGTCGCGCCCCATGCGAGTTCCCGTGGCCGCGGCGGTGGCGGGTCGTCGCGCCGGCCGTGACGGGCAGCGCCAGGATTTCGCCGACCGTCGTAGTCTGCCTCACGCTGTTCTTGCCGATCACCACAGCTGCGCCGCGGGCGGTCTCGGCCAAGGCCGCCGGATCGGGTGCTGCCCGGGCTGGTCGTATTCGGCTCTGGCCGATCAGGCCGAACGGAGTGATCGCGGTGCGGGCGGCGGACGTCCGGGCAGATCCCGGTTCGGCTCTCGGCAAGAACGTCCTCCTGCCCCGGGTCGCGGCCCGAGCTCATGATCCTCGACACGGGGTGCACCCGGTTCGGGCGCACGACAGGATTATCCGCCGCGGGATCAGGACACAATGTCACACCGTGGATGCACGGATCGCGCTGCCGTTCAGCCGGCGCTGGCTCGCCGCCCATCAAGGGCGCGTGGATTGAAGCGTTGCCCGGAAGGGCCGAGCATGTGAGCGGGATCGCTCAGATATCGTCCCGCGGAGGACCGGTATGCGGCAGGCTTTGCAACGTCCCCGCGGCGACGCTCAGGCGCGCGGTCACGGCGCAAGATCGGGTTTGGCTGTCCTGAGCGCGGGTTTCGCTGTGGCCGGGCTCCTCGGACCGGCCAAGTTCGCGAACGCCGAGGACGGCCCGAGCTATCTGGAGGACCGGCGTGGCGTGTTCCTGCCTTTCCTGAATGCACCGCAACCCGGCGACGCCATCGCGCAGTCGCCGCGGCTCGGGCTCTCCTTCGGCGGCGCGCCCCGGCCCGTATTGGTGGATACCGGCTCGACCGGCATCGTGGTCTCGGCCAGCCGCATCCCCGACAACGCGACGCTGCCCAGCCAGCCTGGGCGCATCACCTACACGAGCTCCGGCCGCATCATGATTGGCCGCTGGATACGCGTCCCGGTAATCCTGTGGGGCCGCGACGGCGAGAGCGTGGCGACGCGGCCGATCCCGGTCCTCGCGGTCGACCGCATCGCCTGCACCGCGCAGGCCCGCCACTGCACCCCGGAAGAGGCGCCGGAGCACGTGGCCATGCTGGGCATCGGATTCGGCCGCGAGGACGACAGCCAGAGCCAGAGCACGCCCGACACCAATCCCCTGCTCAATGCAGAGCCGTCCGGCCCCGGTGCGATCCGGCGCGGCTACGTGCTCACCGCCCGAGGCGTCCATGTCGGCCTGACGCGCGCAAACACCCACGGCCGCTACCGCTTCGTCAAGCTCGATCCCCACCCGCGCGTGCCGGGCGACTGGCTGGGCGTGCCCGTGTGCATTTCCGTCGACGGTCGGGAGCCGGGCGCCTGCGGCCGGGCACTGCTCGACACCGGCGTCACTGCCATGTTCCTGACCCTGCCGCCCTCGGAGGTGGCCACCAGCCTTCAGACCGACGCGACCGGTCACAGTGCGCTCCTTCCCGGAACGCGACTGCGTTTTCGCTTCGGCGCCGCCGCCGCTTACACGGTCACCGTCGGCGACCACACCACGGGACTCGCACCGGAGCGCATCGTTCTGAACACCACGCGCCCGCAACCCTTCGTCAATACGGGGCTGCACGTCCTGAACGGTTTCGATGTCCTGTTCGACGCCGACCGCGGATATTACGGCTTCCGCGCCCGCGGCGCGGTCCCGGACGCCGACCAACCGTGAGCCGACACCACGACGCCCGGGCACAACGGCAGCCTCGCCCGATGCTTGCCGGGGCATGTAAGATCGCTTTGACGCGCCAGCGTCTTCAGGACTTGGCGGCGCAGATCAGGTGGCCGGGCGGCGACCTCGCCTGCCCGCCGTAGGGAAGATGATCCCTTCTCTGCGCCCCAGTCACAGGGCTTGTTCGAAGCCGTGCGAGCCGACAGACGAGAAATCCGTCGGGTTGTCCGATCTCTAAGCCGCAACGCATCCTGGAGACGATCGGGTCCCTGCCGCTGAAAGCGTAATCGACACGGTTCCCGCATCCTTGGGGACCGCACCCATGGATCCGCCCCGGTCCGGGCTGCCGGGCTGTCGAATGGTTTCGAGGACGCGCTTGCCGAAGCGCGTCGGTATTCGGGGCGTGGCGCAGCCTCTCACGCCGTATCGGCTCCGGCCCGCGATGCCATCGGCGTTCGAAAGGAATCCGTCGTTGTCCGACGCTTCTCATGCAAACGGCCGGAGCGTCGCTCCGGCCGTCATGGCGATGATGTGACGAAGGCTTAGCGCAGGATTAGCGCAGGAGCTGGAGGACGCCCTGCTGCGCGGAGTTGGCCAGGGACAGGGCGGAGATGCCCATCGACTGCCGGGTCGACAGCGCCTGGGAATTGGCCGCTTCCTGGTTCAGATCGGCGTTGGTCAGGTTGGCCGAGCCGGTCTGCAGCACGTTGATCAGCTGCTTGGAGAAGTCCTGGCGGTTCTGCACGACCGACAGGTTCGAGCCGAGCGCGCTCGCCGCGGAGTTCAGCGTGTTGCCGGCGCTCGTCAGGGTCGACAGGGTCTTGTTGACGTCCGAGTTCAACAGGAAGTTGCCGAGGCCGTTCTGGCTGGACGTGCTGTTCGAGTTGGTGATCGACGACAGGCCCAGGCCGCTGGACGTGGCATCCACCGAGGCGACGTTCAGGTTCGAGCTGCCGGTGTCGTTGAACTTGATGTTCATGTCATTGCCCTTGCCGGCAATGAGGTTGACGCCGTTGTAGCTGGCATCGCCGGCGAGCTGCGTGATCTGGTTGAGCAGGTTGTTGTACTGGCTCGCCAGAGAGGCGCGCTGCGACACGCCGGAGATCGAGAGGTCGCTGGAGACGACGGTGGTGGCGGCGGTGCCGTAGGTCGAGGCGGTGGTGCTCGATCCGGTGAAGCCGAGCGCCGTCTGGCTGCCGGAGTTCTGAAACTCCACATCGGCCTGGGCGTTCAGGACGATCTTCGTGCCGGTGCTGTCGGCCGAGAAGATCGCGCCTGCGCCGAACGAGCCGCTGGACGAGGTCGACGCCGAGCTGACGGCGGCGTTCAGGGCCGCGACGGTGGCGCTGATGCTCGACGAGGCGGCGATGGTGGCCGACACGGAGGTGCCGTTGATAGTCAGGAGCACCGTCTGGGAGGCGGTGCTGGCGCTGTAGGCGTTGGCGGCGGTTCCGGTGGTGGAGAGCTGGGTCGAGAGGGCCTGGTTGGCGATGGACTTGGCCTGATCGACCAGCTTCTGGATCGAGGTGATGCCCTGGTTGGCGGCCTGGATCGTCTGGACGCCGTTGGAGATGCCGTCGAGCAGGGTGTTCAGGTTCGAGGACCGGGCGTCGAGGGACTGGGAGGTGAAGAAGTTGGTCGGGTTGTCGAGGGCGGAATTCACCGTCTTGCCGGTGGCGAGGCGGTTCTGCGTGGTCGCCATCAGCTGGGCGGTATCCTGCAGGGAGAGCAGGTTCTGGCGTGTCGCGGCCGACAGGGTGATGGAAGACATGGATCGCTAACTTTCCAACCGGAGCAACCCGATTCTCGGGGATCGCTTAAGAATACCGCTTAAGGTTAAATACGGATTAACTGCGCGAGTATTTTCAGCGCCCCGCCGCTCCTTCCGAAACCCTGTGCCGGCGCTAGGCTCATCTGCCCGCTGCAGCACAGGCCGGTATCGGCCGATTGGAGACTTGATCACGCGCGGTCGCTCATGCCGCCTGATATCTCAGCGGTCGGACCGGTACGGCGAGCCGCGCGAAGGGAAGTCAATCGAGTGCGTAGCCGAGCAGGCCCTCGGTCGTGTGCCCTTCACAGCCCGCGAGGGTCGATACGAAGTGATCGCGACCGCCGGCATTGCAGCGGTAGATGGGGTGGCTGCCGGGCCTGGGGGCCTCGAAGACGTAGCCGGTCTGCCCCAGCGGGGTCTGCCCCTCGCAGCGCACGTCCCGGCTGAGGAAGTGATCCTGTCCCGCCACGCAACTCATCAGTCTTGCGGTCCCGGGGGCCGAAAGCGTCAAGACGCTGCCGACGCTGCCCTCGGCCCTGTAGGCGGGCGCGACATAGCCCGTCGTGACCCAGTGTCCGGCGGGACCAATGGCGCGCCGCAAGGGCAAACGGTCGGCACCGCGGGTCGCGCGCGCCTCGGCGATCCGCCACGTGCCCGGGTAAGGGTCGCCGCCCGAGAAGAAGACGGTGATGTCAGGCAGGAAGGGCGTGAGACTCCCCGTACCGTCCCGCCGGAAGCCCGGACTGTGATTGAGATAGAAGCCGGTCACGTCGGAGTTCAGATAGCCGAGCGGCGTCCAACGTGCCGGTGACCCGCTCAACAGGACCTTCAAGGGCATCTTGAACAGGCCCATCTGGTAGGTCTCGCGGTCGGGGTTGCGGGCCGGATCCTTGCAGGCGACCTGATGGCACACGCGACCCGGAAGCCCGGTGATGACGTAGACGTCTCCCGTCTTGGCATCGTACGCGAAATCGGAGTTCGGATTGATGGTCGCTCCATCGGTCGTCCCGTTGGGGATCCGCACCGGCGCCCCGAAATGGATGCCGTCCGCGGTGTGACGGACGTAGAGATCGCCGAAGCCGGCAACGCCCTGTGGTCCGGTGAGGTCCGTCGTGAAGACGAAGAGACCGGACTTGCCGTCCGTGAACGACGCCGGCTGACCGGTGCCGTAGTTGCCCTGCGCCACCGCCGGGTTGAGCGGCCTGATGACCGGTTCGGGATAGTCGACCCACGTCACCTTGTCGTTCGAGAATGCGAGACCGGTCTGATTGTTGTTCCCAGGCTGGTTGTCCGCGCCCGAATAGTACATCGCATAGGTGTAGGTCTGGCCGTCCCCGGGGTTGACGAAGCGGCCCCGGATCACGCTGGGATCACAGACGTATTGGCGGTTCCAGGAGCCGGGCGTCGGCTTGAACACGATCCGGGCCGGCGAGAAGCCGGTCTGCGGGTCGTAGGATCGATGGAAGATGACATCGGTCTGGCCCTGACCGCACCACCAGAAATCGGTGACGCCGTTCTCCGAGATGATGCTGGGCGCGTAATTGTAGCCGGCCGGATTCGCCTCGTTGACGAAGAGGGGCTGCGCGTCGGGTCCCTTCCAGTCGGCCTCGACCCGGGCCGGAAGGGCGAGCGACGCCAGCACCAGGGCGAAAAGGGCGCCGATGAGCAGGGCAGAACCGGGCTTCACTCTCACGATCTCCCGCGATGCGCGCCGTCCGTTTCAACGCCGGCCGGAGCACCTGTCCCGAGACTGGCGACCTGAATAAGGCGGCCCTGCTGCCGACGGCCTGAACGCCTGGATCGCGCGTGGGTCGGCATCCGACCGGGGCCGACCCTACGGGTCCTGCGCAGGGGCGACGGGGCGCCGGCAGTTCGGACGGAGGGCGCGACCCAGGAGCGATTGCCGGCCCAGGATCATCTCGAAGAAATCGTATTCTCCGGGCCTGAAATTGGCTTTCAGGAACTGGAAGTGCATGTGAAACGGCCGAAGACGCAAGCGCTTGTAGTCACATTCCGGTATCCGATCCTTGACCCCAGCCGATCGTATCAATGGATTGTGGGCGAGAAAGGCCGGTCTCTCGAGACCGATGTCGAAAATGGGGTTGAACCCGTAGCAGTTGAGCCAATCCTGCGGCGCCTGATAGTCGCACCAGACGATGCGGTCGCTGTAGACGAGCGACGCGATGCGTGCGCGGATCCCCACGGCTTCCTTCGGCAACGCGACGAAGGGAAGCCCCGAGCCCAGCGTGACCAGGGACAAGCGGGGTAGGGGCCGATCGTCCGTACCGAGGCGCGCGAGGATCCGGGCAGCGACCTCCACGGCCATGGCAGCACCGAGGGAATGACCGACGATCATGACCTCATCGGGCGCCTCCGCCGGATGCGCACGCCATTGTGCCAGTTCCGTCAGGATTCGCTCGCTGAAAAGCGCGATTCGCGCCTCGTAATCCGGTCGCCGGCCCGTGGCATGCTGCCAGAAGAAGATGCGTATGCTCAGGATATGCCAGAAGAACAGCCGGCCCAGCGCCTTGCGGATGGCGTAGAGACCCGTGCCCGCGGCCACGGCGCAGATCAGCGCCGCCCCGACCGTTTCCATCGGCGATAACGGTTTCAGGACGGCGAAGAGCGCCGTGCCGGCCGAGATCAGCAGGGCCGGGACGACGAAGACGACGAAGAACGGAAAAGCGCTCAGCAGGGTGTAGGGCCATCCGAAGCGCGCCGTCTTGAAAAACAACCCCTGTGCGAGCCCCGAAACGACGCTTCTTGCCAGCAGCGCCAACTGGCGGAGCACGGGCCGGGAGAGATCCGCGTGGACGATGTCGCTCCAGATCAAGGTCTCGCAACAGACGGCGGCACCGTCGCCATCCGCCGGTGCGCCGACCGTCCAGGTCCGGCTGAGACCGTCGGCGCTGATCCGGATCTCCGAGACCGCGCGCGGCATGGTTCCGAACCGGGCCGTATGCCGGCCGAGTTCCCGTTTGAAGAACGCAGGAAACCGGATCCCGCTGCGGGCGTCGAAGCCGTGAATGAAGAAAACGTGCCGTCGCCCGACCGGTGCCGGATGAAGGTCTCTCAACTTGAATGGGGTGAACGATAAGTAGCCGCGGACCATAGGATCGGACAAGGACCTGAGCACGCGAAAGCATTGTGGCGGTCGACGGCGCCGATGGGCGCGCGCTCCATTGCACGACCGAGCGGGCTCCTCAACAGCCCGCCGCCGAAGACGGTTCCGCCGCGAGCCATCATTCATCATCCGGACGTCCTGGGGATCTCCCTCCCATGACAAGGGGGGCGAGGTCAAAAGGCGCTGGCAGGCTGGAGAAAGACTGGACTTGTGAAAACTGAACCTCCTACGGTGCGGGACGCGGGGGCAGTGTTCAAGATTCGCATGCGCTTTTCGGGGGCCTTGAGGGCGTTTCGCACCGGCGCCCTCCGACGTCACGGGCTCGGCCACATCCAGGCTGGCTTCGATGCTGCGCCGAGCGGCTGCATCGTTCTGGTCGGGGACGTGCATGCGGCGCTCATGCCGCGACCGATCGTTCCGCGCCCCGTCCTCAACGCGGGCATCGCCGGAGCGACGGCGCGCTCCTGTGGCCGCGCCCTCGATCTGTTGCGCGCGCCCCTGCCGGCTCTGCTCGCCGTCCTGATCATCGGGACCAACGACATCCGCGCCCGCTCGGCGCTGTCGAAGGCAGCGACCGACGACTTCTTCGGGCAGACAGACCGGATCGTCGATCGCCTCCAGGCCTGGACCCTCGATACGCTCGTGGCGGCGTTGCCCCCGACCCCTGCCGCGAAGGCATCGGAACGCGACCCTGCCGCGGTCGAAGTCTATTCGGATTGCCTCCGCGCTGTCTGCGTGCGCCGCGGCGTCTCGTTCTTCGATCCGTTTGCGGGATTGCGCGGCGCCCGTTTCGGCTTGGCCGAGGATGACGCCTTCGTCGATGGCACCTACCTGCGGGATTACACGGCCGTCGCCGCCCGCATCGCCAGCCACGTCCGGACGCACTTCAAATCCGAGCCCTACCTGGACAGCGCGCTCCCGGGTTTCGATGAGGAATATTACAGGAGCTGGTACGCCGACACGTGTCGGTATCCCCACGGGCTGGCGCGGCACTACCTCGATCTGGGATGGCGCGAGGGGCGAGACCCGAGCGGACAGTTCAGCACCGACGGCTATCTCGAAGCCAACGCCGACGTCCGCGCCGCAGGCGTCAATCCGCTGATCCACTTTCTTGAAGTCGGCTTCGCGCAAGGTCGGACGGGTTGGCAGAAGCCGCACCCGCGTCCGACCCGCTCCCCCCACGGCGACCCGAACGCCTGAACTGAAGACGGCCCGACAGCCCGGGACGCGCTCGTGACGGCAACCGTCGCAAAGCTGCCGCAGATTGGCGGCCAGATGCTTCCATGCGCCTCCTCCTCGCCGCCCCTGTCCTCGTCCTCATCGCCACGGGCGCAGCAGCCGGCGATACGCGCCTGGACGGAGCCGTGGTTGCGGGCAGTTTCGGAATGGGGGGGTCGGACTATTACGGCGATGTCCGCAGTCGCATGCCGTTCACCCGCGACGCGCCGCCCAGTCCGGTCGGGATAACCGACATCGAGCGCGTCCGGGCCGCACGCCGGCGTGCGGATGCCGGCGCCCGCCGTCCGGCCCATCGCTCCGCCCGTCGCGGCTGAACCGCCCCGGGCCTGACACTCGGTCCCACTCGGTCCGTAGGAAGCGAAGGGCCGGGTCGGCAGAACCGGGACTGGACGATCCGGCCAAGGGGCGCGCCGCCTCAGTTCCGGTAGCGTTCGGCGAGGGCCATGAGGGCCTGGGCGAGTTCGGTGAGGTTGGCGGAGGCGGCCTCGACCTGCCGGGTGCCGGCCGCGGTCTGCTGGCTGGCCTGGCGGATGTTCTGGAGCGCGCCCATCACCTGCTCGATGCCGAGCTGCTGCTGGTTGGTCGAGGCGACGATCTGCTGGAAGGTCTGGACGTTCTCCTCCACCCGGGCGGTGATCTCCTCGATGGTCCGCTGCGTCGTGTCCGAGCGCGTCTTGCCGGCGGCGGCGCGCTTGACCGCCTCCTCGGTGAGCATCACCGAGGTGTTGATGCCCCGCTGGATCTCGCCCAGGATCCCCCGCACCTGGCCGGTGGCCGCCTTGGCCTGATCGGCCAGGAGCTTCATCTCGGAAGCGACCACCGCGAAGCTGCGCCCGCTCTCGCCGGCCGCCGCCGCCTCGATGGCGGCGTTGAGCGCCAGCAGATGCGTGCGCTCCGAGATGTCGTTGACCGTCTCGATGATGTCGCCGATCGTCTGGGTCTTCTCCGACAGGCTGACGATGTTGCCGGCCACCGCCTCCGCCTGCTCGCGGATCGCCTCCATGGCCTTGGCGGTGTCGGAGACGGCGCGCAGGCCCTGGCGGGAGGTCTGCGCGGTCGCCTGGGCGGTGGCGATCACCTCGGTGGCCCGCTTGCTGATCTGCGCGCCCGAATGGGTGATCTCGTCGACCGTGGCCGCCGTCTCCTGCACGGCCGCGAATTGCTGCTCCACCGAGGCCGCCTGCTCCTGCGCCGAGGCGCGGATCTCCGCCGCCGCCGCGTTCAGGTCCGCCGTCGCCGCCCGGTTGGTCCGCGCCAGATCCGACAGACCCGCAACCATCGTGTTCAGCGTCGCTGAAAGTCGGCCCACTTCACCACCGGCGCGAACAGCCAACTGGCTGGACAGGTCGCCCTCGCCGACGCGGCCGACGAAGGCCATCACGCGCACCAGCGGCTGGACGATGAGGCGGTTGATGGCGATTCCGATCCCCAGGCAGATCAGGAGGGTGATGAGCGTTCCGCCCCACAGGGCGATGCTCTCGTTGCGCTCGCCCCGGGCCACGCGCTCGGCCAGAGCCGTCCGTACCACCTCTTCGAGGCCTTCGATGGCCGACAGCTTTTCGCGGAAGGTGTCGAAGAGCTGCTTGCCCTGACCGTCGGCTTCGATGCGGACCGCCTCGGCCCGTTTCGCCGGATCGGCCGCCATGCGGATGGCCGCCTCGCCGACCTCGGTCTGCCAGCTGCGAGCCGCCGCCACTGCGGCGGCGAGCAGGCGTGTCCGCTCCGCATCCTGACCGACGAGGCCCCTGAGCCGGTCGATCGCCTCGTCCAGCGTCTGACGGCCGGCTCGGTACGGTTCCAGGCTGCCGTCGCGCCCCGTGATCAGGTAGCCGCGCAACCCGGTTTCCTGGTTGAGCATGGCCGCGCGGAAGCTGTCGAGGGCGCGAACCAGCTGGTTTGACCGGCTTCGCGCGTCGGTCGCGTCCCGCAATTGATCGCCCGTAACCAGGACCGCACCGCTGCTGAGGACAGAGACCAGCGCGATGATCCCGATGGCACCGCCCAATATGCGGTTGAGACCCAGCGATTGGGGCATGGTCTGCTTCATCCTGCTCGGAGCTGCGGACGGCGCCGGATGGGCCGCGATCGAGGCATCGGGGCCTCTTAGCGCCGTCGCCCGGTCGATGCGAGGGACGGCCCTACGTCCCGCCCCCGGCAAATGGCGCAACGACGGTCGCCTGGCCCGGACACCGCCGCCTGGTGGCTGTGATCACCGGAGGGGCGGATGCCGAACTCCAGGCCGGAATTTACGAATTGTTCACCATCGAGCAAGTTGAACTTGTGCGGGCGAACCAATTCGTATGCATCTAAGCGCTGATATCCGGAGTTCTTGATCGTAACGGTTTTGCAACGAGCATTTGTGTCGCGGGAGATGCTGATTTCTTTCCTGATCGATACCGATCGCAAGGCTGATCCACTCGACGCGAACCTCAGGGCACGCGCGCGGATCGAGCAGCTCGACGTCGCCCTTCGTCTGGTGCCCTTCACGATTCTCGTGAGCCTGAGCGTCGTACAGGTCATCGTCTACCTGTTCTGGCAGCCCGGGAACCGCGCCTATCTCGCGGGCCTGGAAGCCCTCGTCCTGCCGCTGGCGGTCGTCTCACTCCGGCAGTGCTGGCGCTGGCGCTCGCAGCCCAAGCCGCTCGAGGTGCCATCCTCCTTCGTCAAGCGGCTCGTCCTCGCCGCGCAGATCTATGGCCTTCTCCTGGCCTCCATCCCGGTGATGCTGTTCGCCGGGGCCGATCCGAATGGGCGGCTCCTGATTGCCTCCAGCATGGCGGGCCTGATCGCGACGGGGATGAGCGCGGCGGTGCTGCCCCGAGTCGCCATCGGGTATGCCGGCCTGATCATCGTCGGTTCGTTCATCGCCCTCGCGGCGACGGGCGAGGCCTTCTACATCTATGTCGGCGTTCTGCTGTTCTTCTATGCGAGCTTCATCTGCTTCACGATCCTGCACCTCAGCCGCCTGCTCACGATGCGCGTCATCGCGCAGATCGAGCTGGAGCGGCAGCAGGAATTCACCCATCTCCTGCTCAACGAGTTCGAGGAGAGTGCCAGCGATTGGCTCTGGGAGACGGATGCCGACCTGCGGCTGCAGCACGTCTCGCCGCGCCTGATCGAGGTCGCCGGTTCCTCCGAGCGACAGCTCATGGGCCTGCCGCTGGAACGCCTGCTGCTCCCGCCGCTGGCGCCGCCCAAGAGCCATTCGAGCACGGCTCTCTGGAGCTGCATCGCGGAGCGGCGCGTCTTCCGGAATCTCCACCTGCAACTCGACATTGCCGGTGAGCGGCGGACCTGGTGCCTCTCCGGAAAGCCGACCTTCAACCGGGCCGGCGTGTTCTCAGGCTATCGCGGCGTCGGCTCCGATGTGACCGAGAAGCGGCGCTCCGAGGAGCGCCTGTCCTATCTCGCCCTGCACGATTCCCTGACCGATCTCCCCAACCGGGTTCTGTTCCACCAGCTTCAGGAGACGGCCCGGGCACGACTCGCGCAGGGCGACCGGTTCGCCGTGCTCGCCCTCGACCTCGACGAGTTCAAGAGCGTCAACGACACGTTCGGCCACGCCGTCGGCGACAAGCTCCTTACAGCCGTGGCCGAGCGGCTGCGGGGCTTCGAGAGCGCCGACGTGCAACTCGCCCGCCTCGCGGGTGACGAGTTCGCGGTGCTCGCGGCCGGGCGGAGCGCCCGGGACCTGCACGCCATCGAGTCCCTCGCGAGCGGCATCGTCGAGGCGCTCGCCTCGCCATTCACCGTCGACGGCATTCGGCTGACCGTCAGTGTCAGCATCGGGATCGCCATCGCGCCACAGGACGGATGCCAGGAGATCATGCGGCGGGCCGATCTCGCTCTTTACCGCATGAAGAGCGAGGGGCGGAACGGTTACCGGTTCTACGAAGCCGAGATGGACGAGCGGATCGAGGCGCGGCGCGCCCTGACGTCCGATCTGCGCGGCGCGCTCGATCGGAACGAGTTCGTCCTCTACTTCCAGCCGATCGTGTCGGCCAAGGAGTGCCGCGGGGTGT
>NZ_BACT01000102.1:0-1019 GCF_000333255.1 Methylobacterium sp. B1
CGGCCAGCGTCGGATCGCCGAGGGTCCATTCGGGAGTCCCGGAGAGCAAGACGCGACCGCCGAGGCCGGTTCCCGGACCGAGCGGCGTCCCGGCCGTCGCCGCGCGCAACTGGGCGAACCCCTCTGGCGTGTCGCAATGCCAGATCCCCGTCGGCAGGAGGGCCCGGCTTCCGTCATCGGCGCGGGTGTAGGCGTGGCCGAGGGGCCAGCCGGCATGGTGGGCGACGCGTTCCAGACAGAAGCGCAGGGCCTCCGCCACCGTCGGCGCCTCGTTGGCGGCCGCGGCCGCCGCCTGGAGCAGCTCGACGAAGGCGGTCTGCTTCTGAAGCGCCAGCTCGGCTTCCTTGCGCTCCGTGATGTCGCTCCACGACTCGACCACCTCGACGGGCCGACCGTTCGGATCGCGCAGGAGGCGCTGCTCGTCCCGGACCCAGCGATAGGTGCCGTTCGCGTGCAGGAACCGGTATTCGATGACGTTGTGACCCTGATCGAGCAGATGCGGGAATTCGCCGAGGACGCGCTCCCGGTCTTCGGGGTGCAGCCGCTCCAGCCAGAATTCCGGTCCGGCCAGATAATCGCCGGGCTCGTAGCCGAGGAGATCGCGTACATTCTCGCTGATGAAGGTCGGCGCGTTGCGGCCGCCCACCTCGAAACTGCAGATCATCGACGGTGACGCGGTCAGCAGGTAGGTCAGCCGGCCCTGCGTCGCCCGGAGCGCCTGCTCGGCACGCTTGATCTCGGTCACGTCGGTGTAGACGGCAACGACGCCGCCGTCGTTGATCTTGCGCTCGCTGACCTGAACCCAGCGGCCATCGACGCGCTGCTGGAGGAGCGGCCCGCGCGGTGCGCGATAACGGGCGATCCGCTCCCCCAGCCACGCCTCGACCGTCGTGCCGTCTGCGCGCACGATGCAGGTCTCGGCGACGGCTCGGGCGATGGCCACGAACGTCACGCCCGGGACGATGATCGCCGACAGGCCGGGATGGAAATTCTGGAAGTGCCGGTGCAGAAGACGAGGC
>NZ_BACT01000101.1:0-2769 GCF_000333255.1 Methylobacterium sp. B1
GCATCGCCGATGGTCTTGATGTTCTCGAGGCCCCGCGCCTGCGCGACGACCTCGAACGCTTCGGCCAGGCGCTGGATCTCCGCGACGACGACGTCCGGTGTCTGACCATGGCACCAGGTCGTGAAACCCACGAGGTCGACGAACAGGACGGCAACGTCGCCGAACAGACGCGGCTTGACCTGTCCGGTCTCCATCAGTTCCGACACGGCCGAGACCGGCAGGATGGCATGGAGCAGTTCGTCGGCCCGCTTGCGCTCACGCTCAATCGTTCGCAGGTGTGCGATCTCGCGGTCATGGGCCCGCTTCCGCTCCAGGCACGAGCGGATGCGAGCTTCCAGGATCACCGGCTCGAAGGGCTTCGGGAGGTAGTCGAAGGCGCCGAGTTCGATGCATCGGACGATGCTGCCGATCTCCATCAGCGCGGAGATCATCACCACCGGCGTGTGGCGCCATGCCTCGTGGGCCTTCATCCGTTCGAGCACGGCATAGCCGTCGAGAGCCGGCATCATCACGTCGAGGAGGACGAGGTCGAACGGCTCCTCGCTCAGCCGGTCGAGGGCGGCTCGTCCGTTGGCCGCACGGACGCTCGTGTGGCCCAGGATTTCCAGTTCCTGTTCCAGCAGGTCGAGGTTGAAGGGCTCATCGTCGACGATGAGGATGCGGGCTGGCTCCACAGGTTCCTCTCCCTCCGGCGCGAGACTGCGGCCGGACCGGCCGGACTCAATCAAGCCAGTGCCGCAACTTGGCGAACAACAGGTCTTCGTCGACGGGCTTGGTCATGAAGTCGTCGCAGCCGGCCGCTCGCGCCCGATCCTCGTCGCCCGTCATCGCGTTGGCGGTGATCGCCACCACCGGGATGGCGGCGGTGGACGCGTTGGCCTTAATGCGGCGTGTCGCCTCCCAGCCGTCGACGAGCGGCAGCGACAGATCCATGAGGATGAGGTCGGGCCGGTGGGCGATCGCCATCTCGACCCCGGCGGCGCCGTCGACCGCGATGACAAGCTCGTACGTGTCCTCGAGCAATTGAGTCAGCAGATCACGATTGAGTTCGACATCCTCGACGATAAGTATTCGCTTCATGCGTTGATCCCCGAGGGAGCGGACCGGCGCGCAGGGCGTAGCCGACGGCTCATCGGCCACCGTCGGCCGCCTCGAGCTCCAGGACCGGCAGCACGCGCCGCACCTCGCGGACCAGGGCGGCGCGGTCGAGACCGCTCTTGTCGATCAGCCCGAGCACCCGCTCCCGCAGCATGTCGCGCTCGGCCGTATCCAGGGATGCGGCCGTCAGAACCACGACGGGGATCGTCCGGCCGACCGGATCGGCCTGGAGGGCGTCCAGGAAAGCGAGGCCGTCCATCCGCGGCATCAGCAGGTCGAGCAGGATGACGCTCGGGCGGGCCTGGGCGATACGCTCCAGGCCGGCCGCCCCGTCCGCCACCCAATCGACGGTGCATTGCTCCGCGTTGAGCAGCTGGCGCACGAGGTCGGGAACGTTGGGATCGTCGTCGATCACGAGGATGCGCTCGTTGTCGGGGGCGATCCGCGCGAGGGCGCCGATCAGGGCTTCCCGCTCGAACGGCTTCACGATGTAGTCGGTCGCTCCGAGGCGGAAGCCCAGCTCCTTCTGGTCGACGATCGAGATCAGCACGACCGGGATGTCCCGCGTCAGCGGATCGGTCTTCAGCGCGTGCAGCACCTGCCAGCCGTCGGTGCCGGGCATCATGATGTCGAGGGTGATGGCACGCGGTTGCAGCTCCCGCGCCTTCAGAAGCCCGTCCTGGCCGCTCGATGCGCCGATGACCGTGTAGCCGGCATCGGCGAGGTTCTCCTGCAGCAGGTAGACGACGTTGGGATCGTCGTCGATCGCGAGCACGAGCTTGGCGCCCGACCGGGACACCGGCGTTACCGGGAGCGCCGGCCTCGGGCTCGGCGGTCCCTCGGCGGCGCCGGCGATCCGCATCGGGATGCTGAGGGTGAAGGTCGACCCCGCCCCTTCCCGGCTCTCGACGCCGATCTTTCCGCCGAGCAGCCGGGCGAGCCGGTGGCTGATCGCCAGACCGAGGCCCGTGCCGCTGTGGGAGCGCGTGGCGCTGTTGTCGACCTGATGGAACTCCTCGAAGATCGCATTCAGCGCGTCGGCGGGAATGCCGATGCCGGTATCGATCACGGCGAATTCGACACTCTCGCCAACCGGACGGACGCGCAGCGTCACCGATCCGGCCTCGGTAAACTTGATGGCGTTGCTGAGCAGGTTGATGAGGATCTGCCGCAGCTTCTCCTCGTCAGTCCGGAGGGTCGCGGGCGTATCCCGGACATCCCGAACGAGCTGCACGCCCTCGTTCTTGACGAGGGGCTCGACCGTCCTGAGGCAGAGGTCGAGGACCGGCTCCAGCGTGAAGTCGGACGGTTTCACCTCCATCCGTCCCGCTTCGACCTTGGCGAGATCGAGGATGCTGTTGATCAGCGAGAGAAGGTGTTCTGAACTCGCCAGGATCTTCTCGAGGTTCTCGAACTGCTTCACCGGCAGGGCGTCCTTCGCCCGGCGCATCACCAGCCGGGTGAAGCCGATGATCGCATTGAGCGGCGTGCGCAATTCGTGGCTCATATTGGCCAGGAAGCTGCTCTTGGCGCGGCTGGCTTCCTCGGCCGCCTCCTTGGCTTGCCGCAGACGTTCCTCGGCCTGCTTGCGCTCGATCACCCGCCCCAGCTGCGCGCCGATATTGCTCATCACCCGCAGCAGCGACGCGTCCGGCGGCGATGCATCGCGGG
>NZ_BACT01000100.1:0-7638 GCF_000333255.1 Methylobacterium sp. B1
AAGGCCGTGGCCGAGGTGCGCGCGTAGATCGGCTTGTTGAGGCCGAGCGCCGTGCGGATGCCGCGGGGCGACAGGTCCATGGCGTCCATCAGCACGGCTTCGAGCTTGGCCTCGTCCACGTTCCCGGTGCCGTGCAGGTCCACGTAGATCGAGAGCGGCTTCGAGACGCCGATCGCGTAGGCGAGCTGGATCGTGGCGCGGCTGGCGAGGCCCGCGGCCACCACGTTCTTGGCGAGGTAGCGCGCCGCGTAGGCCGCCGAGCGGTCGACCTTCGTCGGATCCTTGCCGGAGAACGCGCCGCCGCCATGCGGGGCCGCGCCGCCGTAGGTGTCGACGATGATCTTGCGGCCGGTCAGGCCGGCATCGCCGTCCGGACCGCCGATCACGAACTTGCCGGTCGGGTTCACGTGCCAGGCCGTGCCCTCGTTGACCCAGCCCTGCGGCAGGGCCTTGAGGATGTAGGGCTCGACGATGGCGCGCACGTCCGCGGAATCGAGGGACTCGTCGAGGTGCTGCGTCGACAGCACGATCTGCGTGACCTCGACCGGGCGGCCGTTCTCATAGCGGACCGTGACCTGGCTCTTGGCGTCGGGCCCGAGCTTGGCGGCGTCGCCCTGCTTCGCCTTGCGGGCGTCGGCGAGGTCCTTGAGGATCTTGTGGGCGTAGAAGATCGGCGCCGGCATCAGCTCGGGGGTCTCGTCGGCGGCGTAGCCGAACATGATGCCCTGGTCGCCCGCGCCCTCGTCCTTGTTGCCGGCGGCGTCCACGCCCTGGGCGATGTCGGCCGACTGGGCGTGGAGGTAGATGGCGACGTCGTTGTTCTTCCAGTGGAAGCCCGACTGCTCGTAGCCGATATCCTTCACGGCCTCGCGGGTCAGGGCCTCGAGGTCCTTGAAGGTGACCGAATCGGGCCCGCGCACCTCGCCGGCGATGACGATGCGGTTGGTGGTGGCGAGGGTCTCGACGCCGAGCCGTGCCTCCGGCATCGCCGCGAGATAGGCGTCGACGACGGTGTCGGAGATTCTGTCGCAGACCTTGTCGGGGTGCCCCTCGGACACGGACTCGCTGGTGAACAGATAGTTTGAGCGCGGCATCAGACGGCCTCGGTTTCAGAGGTACGCCGTCGCGATCGCGGCGTTAGACCCTTCATGGGGCGGGCGTTCTCGCACCCGAGCAGTGGACGGTCAAGATGGAGGAACGAACGGATCCGCTATAACGAACGAAACGACCGAAAGAACGGCCGACCCGGGGATCCCACCGCGGCCTCAACCGCCGATCTTGCTCTCCAGGGCGCGGATGGCGTCGGCCACGTCGCGGCGCGCTTCCTCGGAGAAGTTTTCGGTGATGTGACGGCCCACGATTTCGGCCAGCCCCTTCAGGCCGCCATCCGACAGGGCCGATTGCTCGCGCTCGCCGAAGCCCGGCGCGACGAAGTCATCGTTCCGGGGCATGCCTTTGAAGAAGTAATCCATCGGCACGCCGGTCATCCGCGAGAAGATATCGAGATGGACGGCGCTGATCCGGTTGGTGCCCTTCTCATACTTCTGGAGCTGGGCAGCAGACATACCGAAGCTCTGCGCGACGCGGCGCTGTGTGAGCGACGCCTTCCGGCGCTGCTCGGCGATGCGTTGCCCGACATAAACGTCGCGCTGATCGGTCTTCTGGCCCGCCATGAAGTGCTCGTCCACCCCCGCCATGAATCCTGGCAGCAAAGCTTAGCGCGGCCCTCGGTACTTGTCACCGGCAGGCGGTCACCGTGGCGGACGATTTGCGCGCGGCTCCGCGGCCGGAGAGAATTGCAAGACGCGAAAACTTGGCGTCCCCGGCAGGGCTCGAACCTGCGACCCCAGGTTTCATACCACTTCGGCTTTCGCCGCCGCGTCCCGAAGGCTCGCGTTCGTGGCCTGGACTATCCCTTCACCGTGGGCCGGATCGCCTCCAGCCGTTAGGTGCCGCCCGTCTAGTCTCTACACCTTCCCGCCGGGGCACCGTCGGGCTTGGCTCGGGATCGGCAGAGCATCGGACGCCTGAGCGCCGATGCCGGAAGCTTTCCCCGACTTTGAGCGGATCCGCCGCGTGGTTTCCCGACGCGACGCCCAATTGAACCTGCTTAGGAAACCTGTGCTCTGTCCAGCTGAGCTACGGAGACAACCGCGTGCTCCATAGCATTCTCCCGGTCCGAGGCCAACCGCGCCCGGTGGAAAGGCGGACGGCCGGGGCTCGCGGCCTCGGGGGTGTTCCATGGGCGGGATCACGGGCTGGGAGAGACAGCGGAGCGCGGCAGCGGCGCGGGTGGTGCGCGCGGGGATGCGCGCGGCGGTGCGCGCGGTCGTGCTCACGGCCTCCCTCGCCGCGACGCCGGGCGTCCTGCCGGTCCGGGCCGCCCCGCGGACCAGCCTGTCCGAATGCATGGCGGGGCCGGCGCGCGTCGAGGTCATCGCGGGGATCGGCCCCCGGGGGGAGATCCGCCTCGCGTCGGGCGTCCGGGCGGTGCCGGACTCGCTGCGGTGGCCGGACGCGCCGGAGGCCGCATCCGCGGCCCAGGCCTGGCTGGAGGCCCGTCTGGGCGCCAGGGTCACGATGATTCCGCGCGGGCAGCCCGACCGCTGGGATCGGGTGCGGGCCGATCTCCTGATCGCGGAGGGTGAGGAGGATCTGGCGGGCGGCCTCATCGGGGCGGGCCTCGCCGTCGCGGACGCGAACGAGGCCGATTCGCTCTGCCGCCCCGCCCTGCGCCTCGTGGAGGCGGCGGCCCGCGCGCGCAGGCTCGGCCTCTGGCGCGCGCCGCTTCCAGGGGCGCAGGACGGCCCGGCGCTCCGGGCGAAGGCGGGGCATTTCGTCGTCGTGGAGGGGCGCATCCGCCATATCGGCGAGCGGGGCGCGCGCACCTATCTCGATTTCGCGGCCCGGGGCACGGACGGGCTCACGGTGACGGTATCGAAACGCACTTGGCGAATGATGCGCGCCCGTGGTTTGAGTGCGGCCTCGCTCGAAGACCGGCGCGTGCGGGTGCGCGGCCTCCTCGAGGTCCGGCGCGGCCCGACCTTGGAGGCCGCCGTCGACGGGATCGAGGTTCTGGACGAGGCGGACCGGCCGGAGGCCGGTCCGGACGGGGAACAGGAATTGCGGCGCTGATCGCGATGGGCGGGATCACGGGTCACATCATCGGGGCGTGCGTCCGCGGGGCGGGACGCCGCCCGCGCGGTGCGGCGGCGCTCGGCGGGCTCGCCCTGCTGCTCGGCGCCTGCGTCGCCGACCAGACCGAGGCGACCGTGCGGCCGGCCGTGGTCCGGGTGCCCGCGGAGGCGCCGCGCACGACGGGCCGCGAGCGCGCCGCGGACGCCGACCACCTCAAGCTCGTGGCCTCCTTCGGGGGCGAGGCGCGGGCGCCCAACGTGATGCGGCTGCTCACGGAGGTGACGGACCGCCTCGTGCGGGCCAGCGACCGGCCCGATCAGAGCTACACGGTGACGCTCCTCGATTCGCCGGTGGTCAACGCCTTCGCGCTGCCGAACGGGCGGCTCTACGTGACCCGCGGCCTCGTGGCCCTGGCGAGCGACACCTCCGAGGTGGCCGCCGTCCTGGCGCACGAGATGGCCCACGTGACCCTCAACCACGCCACGGCCCGCAGCGAGCTGGAGCTGCGCTCGGCGCTCGTCAGCCGGGTCGTGGCCGACGTGCTGAACGATCCCGATACCGGCGCGCAGCTCCAGCACCAGTCCCGCTTCGCCCTGGCCCGGTTCTCCCGCGAGCAGGAGCTGGAGGCGGACGCCACCGGCGTGCGCACCCTCGCCAAGGCCGGCTACGATCCGTTCGCGGCCGGGCGCTTCCTCACCGCCCTCAGCCGCTCGACCGGGCTGAAGGCCGGCAGCGCCAACGCGCCCGACATGCTGGCGACCCATCCGGGCACGGCCGAGCGCATCACCCAGGTCACCCGGGCGGCCCGCCGCATCGGCGCGCCGGGCATCGGCACCGACGACCGCGCCACCTACCTCGCGGCGGTGGACGGCCTCGCCTACGGCGACAATCCGCGCGACGGCGCGGTGCGCGGGCACCGCTTCATCCATCCCGGCCTCGGTATCGCCTTCGAGGTGCCGGAGGGCTTCACCCTGGAGAACACCCGCTCGGCGGTGCTCGGGACGACCCAGGACGGCAGCCGGCGCCTGCTGTTCGACCAGATCGAGGCCAAGGAGGGCCAGTCCCTCGACGCGGTGCTCAAGGCGAGCTGGAACGACGCCTTCGACCCGGCCGGCTTCGAGACCCGGGAGGTCGGCGGCCACCCGGCGGCCTTCGCGCTGTCGCGGGGGAAGGAGTGGACCTTCCGCCTCGCGGCGATCCGGATCGGCGATTCGACCTACCGGATGATCATGGCCGCCAAGGGCACCGCCGATCCCGACCCGGCCTTCCGCCGCTGGACCGCGACCCTCGTCGCCGTGTCGCCGGACGAGGCGGTCCTGCGTCCCCTGCGGCTGCAGGTGGTCCAGGCGATGTCGGCCAATGCCGAGGATCTCGCCCGCCGCATGGCGGTGCCCGACCGGGCGCTCGACCGGTTCCTCGTCCTCAACGGCCTGGAGCGCGGCGCCGCGCTGGTGCCGGGTCGCGGCTACAAGATCATCG
Organism: Methylobacterium sp. B1; assembly: GCF_000333255.1. Classification (NCBI taxonomy): domain Bacteria; kingdom Pseudomonadati; phylum Pseudomonadota; class Alphaproteobacteria; order Hyphomicrobiales; family Methylobacteriaceae; genus Methylobacterium; species Methylobacterium sp. B1. The sequence continues at coordinate 4,618 of NZ_BACT01000100.1, forward strand.
TGGAATAGCCGCCCTGCGCGGCGGCGGCTTGTGCGTTCGCCCGGCCCGGACATCCTGCCGGGGTCGTTCAGGGAGAGCGCCGTGATTCGATTCTTCTACAATCTCAGCCCCAACCCCATGAAGGTCGCCCTCTGCCTCGAGGAGATGGGGCTGCCCTACGAGCCGGTGCCGGTCGATACCCGCAAGGGCGAGCAGTTCGATCCCGCCTACACGGCGGTCAACCCGAACGGGAAGGTGCCGGCGATCGTCGACGGCGACGTGACCGTGTTCGATTCGAACGCGATCCTGATGTATCTGGCGGGCAAGACCGGCCGGTTCCTGCCGGAGGGCGAGCCGGTCCGCGGCGAGATGCTGTCGTGGCTGATGTTCGTGGCGACCGGCATCGGGCCGTTCTCCGGCCAGTGCGTGCATTTCCGCCACTTCGCGCAGGACGGGGGCGCCTACGCCACCGAACGCTACACCTTCGAGGCGCGCCGGCACTGGGGCATCCTCGACCAGCGCCTCGCCGACCGCACCTACGTGCTGGGCGACACCTACACGATCGTCGACATGGCGGTCTGGGGCTGGGCCCGGATGGTGCCGTTCATCCTCGGCGAAGGCGCCTTCGGGGACCTGCCCAACGTCAAGCGCCACCTCGACGCGCTCAACGCGCGGCCGGCCGCGCAGGCCGCCGAGGCGCTGAAGGGCCGCCACGCCTTCAAGGCCGAGATGGACGACGAGGCCCGGAGCTTCATGTTCCGCGCCGTGAACAGCGCCGCCTGACGCTCCGCCGGATCCGACCGCTCCCTTCGCCTCAGGGCGCGGGAGCGGTCACCGTGAGCATCGGCAGGGTGACGGAGAGCGTGCCGGTCGGTGTCCGCTCGGTACCGAGCGTCAAACAGGCGGCGAGGCCGAGACACAGGGCGAGACCGATCAGCGAGGTCTCGAAGCCACGATAGACCCAATCCATGACGGTCCCCTTTCGCGAGGGACCGTCAGGATGCGCTCCACCGGTTAACGGATCTGTGCGCCGGCACGCATCCGCTGACCAGCGCTTACCAGCCGGATGCGACGAGGGCGGCCCCGGCGGCGATCAGGCCGACGCCCATCCAGGCGGCGAGGCTGAGGGTTTCGCCGAGCAGGGTGGCGCCGAGGATCGCCACCAGCACGACGCTGAGCTTGTCGATCGGCGCGACCCGCGCGGCGTCGCCCAGCGACAGGGCCCGGAAGTAGCAGAGCCACGACGCCCCGGTGGCGAGCCCCGACAGGGTGAGGAAGACCAGGCTGCGGCCGGAAATCTGCGCGAGGCCGCCGGCCTGCCCTGAGCCGACGACGATCGCCCCGGCGAAGACCAAGATCACGGCGGTCCGCACGAAGGTCGCGACATCCGACTGGACGCCCGAGACCCCGACCTTGGCGAGGATCGCGGTGAGTGCCGCGAAGCCGGCGGCGGCGAGCGCCCAGAAGCGCCAGGAGTGCAGCAGGTGGCTCACGGAACTCTCACGCCGTTTCGGTTCCGGGCGCTCGGCGTCTTCGCGCGCGGAGCGACAGGCGGAGTGCCACGCCGACCGAGCGCGCACCCCAAGATCGCATCACGGCGCTCGCGATGCGGATGCGCCCATGGACGTTGACGTGGACGTGACCGCCGCGCCCGGGGCGCGGCGGCGCTCGGATTCAGGTTCAGAGTAGCTTGTCGATCGTGATCGGCAGGTCGCGCACCCGCTTGCCGGTGGCGTGGAACACCGCGTTGGTGATCGCCGCCGCGGTGCCGACGATCCCGATCTCGCCGAGCCCCTTCACGCCGAGCGGGTTCGCCTTGTCCTCCTCCTCCACGAAGATCACGTCGATGTCGTAGATGTCGGCGTTCACCGGCACATGATACTCGCCGAGATTGTGGTTCATGAACCGGCCGATCCGGTGGTCGAGCATCGACTCCTCCTCCAGGGCCGAGCCGATCCCCATGACGACGCCGCCGAGGATCTGGCTGCGCGCGGTCTTCGGGTTGAGCACCTTGCCGGCCGCGATCGCCGAGACGACGCGGGTCACCCGGACCTGACCCAGCTCCTCGTCGACCTTCACCTCCACGAAGATCGCCGAGTGGGTGTAGGCCTCGTATTTCTGATTGAAGTCCTTGTCGGGCCCGGCCTGTTCCACCGCCTCGACCTTGTCGATGCCGGCCGCCTGCATCACCTCGACCAGGGAGACGCTGCGGCCCGGATCGCCGGCAACCGAGATCCGGCCGTCCGCGAAGACGGCCCGGTCGAAGTCGACATTGGCGAGCGGCGAGTTCTCGAGCCCGCGGGCGAGCTTGAACACCTGTTCGCCGACGTTGCGGCAGGCCTTCATCACGGCGGTGCCCGAGGAGGCCGCCGTCCAGGAGCCGCCGGCGACCGGCGCCTCCGGCAGGCGGGTGTCGCCGAGCTTGGTCGTCACCGCGTCCATCGGCAGGCCGAGGGTGTCGGCGGCGATCTGGGTGAGGATCGTGTAGGTGCCGGTGCCGATATCGCCGGTGGAATTGCCCACCGTCAGGCGGCCGTCCGGCGTCAGGGTCGCGATGGCGCTCGACTGCATCATCATCGATTCCCAGATGCCGGTGGCCACGCCCCAGCCGACGAGCTCCCGCCCCTCGCGCATGGAGCGGGGCTCGGGATTGCGCTTCGCCCAGCCGAAGCGCTCGGCGCCCTGCCGGAAGCAGCTCTTCAGCTCCTTCGAGCCGAAGGGCTTGCCCTGGGCGGTGGCGTCGGACTCGGCGTAGTTCTTCAGCCGCAGGGCGATCGGGTCCTGGCCGGTCGCATAGGCGAGCTCGTCCATGGCGGTCTCGATGGCGAAGACCCCGGTCACGGCACCGGGGGCGCGCATGTCGCCCGGGGTGGCGGTGTCGAGCTTGGCGATGCGGTAGGTCAGGGCCACGTTCTGGCAGCGGTAGAGAACCCCCGACCAGTTGACGATCACCTCCTGGGTATCCTCGNAGGTGGAGGTGCCCTGGACGGCGTCGTGCCGCAGCGTCTTCAGCGTGCCGTCCGGCTCGGCACCGAGCGCGAC
>NZ_BACT01000099.1:0-12597 GCF_000333255.1 Methylobacterium sp. B1
TGCTCAGGAAGGCCGGTCACCCGTCGAGCGGGGACGCTGACTGCATCCTGGCGCCGAAGACCCGATCGCGCATCCAGATCGTCGGCGACCGGCTCGAGGTGACGGGTCTGCCGAAGAATTCCATCTTCAACTATCAGTATCGGATCGACGACGGGCCGGTGTCGAACGCAATGTTTCCCACGGCGCAGATGCAGGAAATCGGGGTGATTTCGCTGAATGGCGATGTGCTCAAGAGCATCCTGAACGGCCGACGATTCAGCATCCGCCTGCTCGACAGATGGCACGAAGCCATCACGGAGGAGATCAGCCTCGCCGGCCTGCGCAGCCTGCGCGACCAGCGCGCGGACGCCTGCAAGTCGTCAGGGGCCGAGGGACAGCCGAGCCGAGCGCCCGGCTCCGGGTGAACGCCTCGGTCCCGTTCGGCACCCAGGTCATCCTGCCGGTTCGGCCGCGATCTCTCGCGGCACATCCGCGGATGCGCGTCGATCTCGCCGAGCACAAGGGCCTGTCCGGCGACGTAGTGCGCCTGATGGCGCTCGGCGGCGCCGGCCTCGCACGGTTCGGCCGGTCCTACGTCTCCGCGGATCTCGCCGCAGGGCGGCTCGCGCCGGTGCTGGAGCCGTTCAGTCCCGCCATTGCCGACCGGTGCCGACGTCTTACCTGCTGCGCCTAACGACAGGCCTCGACGCGGCGTCGGGGGGAGAGGACATCATGAAGAGTCTCACCGCCACCCTGGCGGCGGCATTGTCCATCGCGCTTGCGAACGACGCGGCGCGCGCGGCCGAGCCCTCCGCCGCGCCGGCGCCTGCCATCGAGCAGGTCGCACAATTCGACGGCGCCATGCCGACGGGCGTCACTGTCGCGCCCAACGGGCGGATGTTCGTGAATTTCCCGCAATGGGGCGACAACGCGCCCTTCACCGTGGGGGAGGTGGTGAACGGGACGACGGTGCCCTATCCCGATCTCGCGACGAACCAGCCCGATCCGGCCGCCCCGGCCGCGCATTTCATCTCCGTGCAGAGCGTCGTCGCCGACGGCGCGAACCGGCTCTGGGTGCTGGATACGGCCGCGCCCGGCTTCCGCCCGCCGCAGCCGGGCGGTGCCAAGCTGGTGGCGATCGACCTCGCCACGAACACGATCGTCCGCACCATCGTCCTGCCCGACAGCGTCGTTTTGCCGACGACCTATCTCAACGACGTCCGCTTCGACCTGCGCCAGGGCGAGGCCGGCGTCGCCTACATCACCGACAGTTCCAACGCGGGCATCGGCGGGATCATTGTGGTGGACCTCGCCACCGGAAAGGCATTCCGCCGCCTCTCCGGCCATGCGAGCACCGCGCCGGAGCCCGACTTCACCCCCGTCGTCGATGGCGAGCCGCTGATGAACCGCCCCGCCAACGGGCCGGCGAAGCCGGTCCGCGTCGCCAGCGATGCCATCGCGCTCTCGGCGGACGGGTCGCTGCTCTATTACGGCCCGCTCTCCGGCCGGACGCTCTATGCCGTGCCGACCGCCGCCTTGCGCGATCCCCGGGTGAGCGAGGCTGATCTCGCCGGCCAGATCCGCGACATGGGCGCCAAGGGCGCCTCGGACGGGATCGCCGAAGACGATCGCGGCCGGGTCTTCGCCGGCGATTACGAGCACAACGCCATCCGCGTGCTCGACCAGGGCAAGTGGTCCACCGTGGTCACCGATCCGGCCATCAGCTGGCCCGATACGCTGTCGATCGGGCGCGACGGTTACCTGTACTTCACCGCCAACCAGTTGCACCGGCAAGCGGGCTTCCACGAAGGCCGCGACCTTCGCCGCAAGCCCTACGCGGTGCTGCGCATCCGGATCGACAGCGGGCCCGTCCTCCTGACCCGCCCCTGAGACCGCGTCGCGGCTGAGGCCTGCGCCGGATCGCGTGGACGTTCTCCGGCGACAGATCCGACGCCCGGCTGCCGTGATGACGGACCTCGCCGCGCCTCACCGCGCCGGTGGCCTTCTCGAGGGGGCGAGATCGGCCAGCCGAAAGGCTGCCCGGCATGACCCCGTGCCAGGGCCTCCCCCTGACCTTGGGCGCGGGGGCGCTGCCGCCAAGCTCCAGGGCCGGAAGCTGCGGCGGCGGGGACGGCTCCGGGATCTGCCCGTTCGGCTCCAGGATCCGCGTTGCGGCGGTGGATGATCGGCGCGCGAGAAAGCACTCTTGATCGCGTCATGCTGGCGTCGGATCAGCAGGATCCCGTCCGCCTTTTGCGGTGTCCCGACGTCGAAGCGGGCCGGCGGCTTTCGGCCAAGCCAGGCGGCGTGCATCGCCGGCGTCTCGACGCGCCGGGTGGACGATCTCGTGCAGGCCATGGGTCTGTCGGGCATCTCGAAGTCGTCGGTGTCGAAGCTCTGCAAGGACATCGAAGAGCGCGTGAACGCCTTCCAGCAGCCCGATCAGGACGCGGCGCGCATCGCTCTCCAGCATCCGGCCGAGCAACTCCGTAATCGCTGGCCGAAACTGGAGGACCTCATCGAAGGCACGGGCGACGATGTTCTGGCTCGCCTCAGCTTCCCGATCCGGCATCGGACGGAGCTACATTCGACGAATCCGTTGGCGGCCCTCACCCCGACGCTGACCGACGACACCATCACCCTTCCACCGCGAGCCGCCTGACGATGGCCGCGCCCATTCCATCCCGCAAGTCCACCGCATTGACGGACGAAGCCGATCAACTCGCATCGGATGCGCGAGCGGGACGTGCTGGGGTTTCAGCCACAGACCTGAGGCGGTCCGCCGCATTTTGCCAGGGAGGAACCGAGATCACATCTCACGCGGTTCGTCCTGAGCCTTCGACATCGGCCGCGACATGATCGCGGGTTTAGCTCCATGGCCTCCATCAAAATTCGTGCGTCCGCTGACGGGACCTTTGCGGTCTGCCGGAATGGATCCGCCGTCGCCTCTGGCCTGACTCGAGCCCAGGCCGACCACCTGGTGACGGTGCTCGGCTGGATTTCCTGAGGCCTCCGAGATCCCTCCCACCGCCTGCACTGGATGTGCGAGCGGCGTTCATCGGGAAGAGCCGGTTTGGATTGAAATGTCTCGAATCAGACATTAGGCCGCCGCCGCCGGCTTCAGGCTGGCCGTCCACGTCCGCCTACCGTTCGCCCCTCAGCGACAAGGGCGGGCGTGGATGCCAAGGGGGCGCGAAACGCTAACCCCCCAAGCTCGGCTGCGTCGTCGCTGGCTTGGCGAACCCTCGCTGAAACTTCCTGCTCCCCCACGCCGTAGCGTAGGCGTTCCAGGCCGACGTGGAGGCGCTGCGGTGACGTTGATCAGTCTGGCTTGCTTCGTGGCTGGAACGGCTTCAGCCGCGGCGTCTCTCATCAGCGACCGTCTGCGCGTCATTCTAGAAGCCGCGGGTGGCTCCTTGTTTTTGGTCGGCCTCTGCGTGCTCGGCGCAGAGCTGCCGCTGTTCAGATAGGGCCCACCGCAGCCTCTGGCGCGCTGACCCAGACCGATGGTTCAGGGGATCGGCTGACTGCGGCGAGGATGTCGGTGGCGGAATTGGTCCAGACGAAGGGTTTGGCGCGCCGAGTGTGCTCGGTGATGTCGCGTTTGATCGCCGCCTGCAGGTCGACGACGCTGGTGAAGGAGCCGCGTCGCAACCGACGACAGATCAGCGCCGGGAGGAAGCCCTCGGCCGCGTCGAGCCACGAGGCCGATGTCGGCGTGACGTGGAACGTCCAGCGCCGGTGGCGGGCGAGCCTGGAGCGCCCCTTCGGGTGTTTGTGAGTGGTGACGTTGTCGAGGATCGCCTGGATCGCCTTGTCGGACGGGACGGCGGCCTCGACGGCGTCGAGGGACCGGATGACCTCACGGTTCCGGTGGCGCTGCATGCCGCGGCCGAGCACCGTGCCCGCCAGGACGTCGAGGGCTGCAAACAGCGTCGTGGTGCCATGACGGGCATAGTCGTGGTTCGGGCGGCGGGATGGCCGGGGGCGAGCGGACGGTCGGGGCGGGTGCGCTCCAGCGCCTGGATCCGGTTCTCCTCATCCTGAGCCGGTCGAAGGATCGTCGATGGACAGCACCACCGCGTGGGCGGGTGGGTCTTGTGTCATGGCCAACCACGTCTTCGACCTGGGCGGCGAGGGCCGGATCGCGCGAACGCTTGAAGGCGCGCAGCCGGTGCGGCCGGAGGCGGTGAGCTTTCCGGATCCGCTGCACGGCGCGTAACGAGATCCCCACAGCACGGGCTACGGCACGGCCGGTCCAGCGGGTGACCTCGCCCGGCGGCTCCCCGCAGGTCAGCGCCGGCACCCCGGCGACCGTCTCTGTCGAATGGGGTGGTGCCCCGGTCGGGCACGTCTTGTCGCGCAGCAGACCTTCGACGCCCGCCGGGCGACGTCCTGGACGCTCAGGCGCTCGGCCGAGAGCAGAACGATGCGGGCGCGCCGGACGTGCTCGAGCGGGCGAGATCGATCCTCGGCGATCGCAGAGAGCCAGGTCGTGTCGGTTGCCGTGGGAAGCACGCAGACGGTCTGAGCCATTGCCCAGGCGCGTACAGCTGATCCCACTCGTGAATCCTGCGTCCGCGTCGCTGCACGAGCGCTCGCTCAAGATGACGTCGTACTGCGAGAACTCATGGTGACCGTCAAGGTCGGAAGATGAACCGTCGGGCCCGCTCGGACTGAGGATTGGTGAAGAAATCCGTTGGCGCCGCAATCTCTCGGATGCGGCCCCCGTCCATGAAGACGATTGTGTCGGCGATTTCGCGCGCGAAGCTCATCTCATGGGTTACGATCACCATGGTCAGCCCCTCCCGCGCAAGCTCGCGGATGACGCTCAGCACCTCTCCGACCATCTCGGGGTCGAGGGCGCTGGTGGGCTCATCGAAGAGGATGACCTTGGGCCTCATGGCGAGCGCGCGACTGATCGCGACGCGCTGCTTTTGACCGCCGGACAGCGTGTGCGGGTAGACGTCGGCCTTCTCGGTGAGGCCGACACGGGCCAGGATCGCGCGGCCCTCCTCCTCGGCCTCTCGCTTGGGACGGCCGAGGACGTGGACCGGCGCCTCGGTCACGTTGCCGAGCACGGTCAGATGCGGCCAGAGGGCGAAGTGCTGGAACACCATGGCGATGCTGGTTCGCGTGGATGCCAGCTCGCGCCGTGCCATCGGCCTCGTGGCCCTGCCATTCCCGCTCCGCCCGATGGGCTTGCCGTCGATGTGAACGGAGCCCGCGCTCGGCTCCTCAAGCCAGTTGAGGCAGCGCAGAAAGGTCGACTTGCCCGAGCCGCTCGGCCCCAGGATGCAGGTCGTCGTGCCGGGCGCGAGGTCGAGGTCGATGTCACGCAGGACTTCGAACCCATCGAAATCCTTGCACAAACCCCGGACCGAGATCGCGGCGTCAGTCTCAGCCATAGCGTCCCTTCCTGACCCGCTCCATGCGGCGCACGCCCGCCTCGACCACGAACGACATGAGCAGGTAGAGGCCGACCGCGGCGGCGAACGGCGCGAAGGGCGTGAAATGGTTCGCACTGACGAAATTCGCCGCGAAGGTCAGTTCCTGCACCGTGATGATCATGAGGAGCGCGCTGTCCCGGATGGTCGTGATCACTTGGTTCCCGATCACCGGGGCAGCGGTTATGGCGACCTGGGGCAGGATGATGCGCCGGTAGATCAGGCTGCGGGACAGGCCGAAGGCGTGCGCCGCCTCGATGTTGTCCGGAGCGACGGCGCGGAAGGCCGCCCGAAAGATCTCCGCGAGGTAGGCCGTCGTGTAGACCGTGAGCGACATCAGTCCGGCCCACCAGGGATCGAGTCTGAGGCCGAATTCGGGGAGGCCGTAATAGACGACGTAGGCGAGCAGCAGGAACGGCACGCACCGCAGGAGATCGACGGCCTCGGCGAACAGGCGGCGCAGCGGATCCGGCGCCTCCGTGAGCACGACGGCGCCGAGGATGCCGATCGGGATGCTGAGCAGGAGGCACCCCAGTACGAGCGACAGGGTGTTGGCCGCCCCCCAGAGGAAGACGTCCCGGCTCTCCCAGACGACCAGAAGTCCGTTCACGGGCGCGCCAATCCGAATCGCCGGGCGATCCTGCGCTCGACGACGCGCTGGCCGCGCACGAGCGTCGCGATCAGCGCGGTGTAGATGAGCGTCGCGACGAGGAAGGGAGGCAGCGGCTCGTAGGTCTCTGCGCCGATCCGGCCGGCTGCGCGGGTGATCTCGACCACCCCGATAACGGCCACGGCTGGGGTGCACTTCAGGAGGATTGTGACCTCGCTGACCAGGGGCCCGAGATTGGCCCGCCAGATTTGCGGGAAGACGATGCGGATGAAGGTGGCTCGCTCCGACATGCCGAAGGCGGCAGCCGCCTCACGTTGATCCCGGGGAAACGTCACGAGTGCCGAGCGCCAGATCTCGCTGCTGAACGCCGCCGTATTCAGCGTGAGCGCGACGATGGCGGCCGGAACCGGTTCGAGCTCCAATCCGGCCGCCGGCAGGACGAAGTAAACGAACAGGACGAGCGTTACGAACGGCGTCGCCCGGACGAGGCTGACGAAAGCGGCGAGAAGAGCCGGGACCCCGGGAATGCGGCCTTCACGCAGGAGCGCGAGGAGGAGGCCCAGGGGCAGGCTCAGCAGTATGCTGACCGCTGCCAGCGCGGCGGTAACCACCGCGCCGTCGAGAATGGTGCGTATCGCTGGCCACGTCATGGCCGTCACTCTCCGCGTCCGGGTCTGTCGCCCCGCGCTCCCAGGCTACTTGGTCGGTGCGGACGGCATGTCCTTGAAGGCCCGGCCGAGCCACTTCTCCTGCAGAGCGTAGAGCTCTCCGCTCGCGCGCACCTTCGCCATGAACTGGTCGAGGTAGGCCAGGAGGCCGTCGTTCCCCTTGGCGACGGCCCAGGCCGCATAGGTTGGCGCGCCGACCGCCTCGCCCATCCTGAAGCGCTTCGGCTGGTCCTTCGTCAGGCTGACGAGGTTGACGACGCCATTGATCACGTAGTCGAGCCGGCCATTGGCGAGGTCCTGATATGCCTCCGGCAGGGAAGTGTACTGCACCACCTTGCCGAGCTTTCCACCTGTCTTCGCCAGCGTGGGTTCGAGATCGGCCAGGGCCGCGTAGGACGCGCCGCCGGATTGCACGCCGACCGTCTTGCCGGCCAAGTCGGGGACACCCTTGATCCGGGTCTCGTCCGCGCGGACGACGTAGTATTGCGTCGCTTCGGCGATCGGCATCGTGAAGCTCAGGCTCTGGATCCGATCGGGGGTGATGACGGCCGCCGTCAGGGCCACGTCGTATTTCCCGGTCGCGACCCCGGCCAGAAGCCCCGTCCAGGGTATGATCTGCTGGTCGATCTTGAACGGCGCCTCCTTGCGCAGCAGCGCGAGGAGGTCGTGGTCGAGGCCCATCGGCTTGCCGTTCTCGACGTACTCGAACGGCTTGTAGCTGTCCTCGGTCGCGACGACCATGGACCCCTTGGCCTTGATGTCGTCGAGGCTCGCCGCAGAGGATTGGGACGCCCCGACGCTCAAGCTCAGCGCCGCCGCGGCGGCGATGGCGAGGATCTTGTCCCGAACGGAAGCCATGGCTCAGTCCTTTTGCTCGCTCGACGAAAGGGATGGCGCGGCGCCCCGACGGGCGATCAGGTCGATCTCGACCAAGGCATCGTAGGCGAGCCCCGTCGTGCCTACGCAGGTTCGCGCCGGCAGGCGGTCGTGCGGGAAGAAGGATTTGTACGTCGCGTTGAACGCCGCGTAGTCGCGCTTGAACTCCGTCAGGAAGGCCCGCGCGACGACCACGTGCTCCAATCCCAGGCCGAGCCCGGCCAGGATCGTTGTGAGGTTGGCCATGACGTTGCGGGTCTGCGCCTCGATGCCGTCCGGCAGGAGGCCGGGGTTGGACGGCGTGTCTGGCATCTGCCCCGTGACGAAGACGAAGCCGTCGACCTCGACCGCGTGACTGAAGGGAGCGACCGGCTGCGGCCCGTCGGAGACCATGTGGAAGAGCATGGCCGACGGGTCTGATTCTGGCTTCGGCACCGCGATCTCCGTTCCGCAGGCTTGACCCGCGCGATGTCCCGGACCCAGGGTCGGGACCGTATTGTCATGATCAAGTTAGGCGACATTGTCGGACCTGGCGCGCGGATATGAGCGGCATCGCGCTTGAATTTCGGTCGTGGCTGCGGTCCGACCGAGACAATGTGTAGGACAATCGGTGCAGGTATGAGTCGACCCGGATGGATCGATGCCGTCGAGCGGACGGCCGGGGCTCGCTATTCGGCCATCGTCGGCGCGGTCGAGATCGCGCTGCGGGCCGGCGTCTTGCGACCGGGCGATCGGCTGCCGCCGCAGCGCGACTTGGCCGCATGGCTGTCGCTCAACATCGGGACGGTCAGCCGGGCCTATGCCGAGATGCAGCGGCTGGGCCTTGTCAGAGGCGAGGTCGGCCGCGGCACCTTCCTCAACCCAGTGCAGGATCCGGACGGACCGCCATCCCTTCGGGAGCCGGTCCCACGCCAGACCTTCGTCGACCTGTCCCACAACTTCCCGGCGCATGCGATGCATCACCCTGCGCTGGCGCTGATCCGCCCCGAACTCGACGGCGCCGTCGATCTCGGGGGCCTGCTCGCGAGCCAAGTCGACGTCGGTCTTCTCAGGCATCGGACCATTGCAGCACGATGGCTCGGTCGCTTCGGGATTGAAGCCCCGGCCGACGAGGTGCTGGTCACCTGCGGCGGCCAGCACGGCCTGCTGCTCTCCCTGATGGCGCTGACGCATCCGGGCGATGCCGTCCTGGCCGAGGAGCTGAGCTTCTACGGCCTGAAATCCGCGGCCGGCATGCTGGGTCGCTCGCTGGTTGGGGTCCGCATGGATCGCGAAGGCATCGTGCCCGAATACCTCGACGTGGTCTGCCGCCGGACCCGAGCGAAAGTCCTCGTCTGCACGCCGACGCTGCACAACCCGACCACCGCCACGATGTCGGACGAACGGCGGCGGGAGGTGGCCGAAGTCTGTGCGCGCCACGACGTCCTGATCGTCGAGGATGATGTCTACGGCTTCCTGCCCGACCCAATCCTGAGACCGCTGGCTGCGTCAGCGCCGGACCGAGTCGTCCACATCTCAAGCTTGTCGAAGCTTGCGGGCCCGGGATTGCGTATCGGCTTCCTGCGGGTGCCCCGGCAGCTGGTCTCTGCTTTCGGTATCGCGCTGCGTGCGACCACGCTGATGGCATCGCCATTCAACGCGGAATGGGCGACGCGCCTTCTGGAGTCGCGGCGGATCGATCAAGTCGTCGCCGCGATGCGTGCGGAAACGCAAGCGCGGCAGGCACTCGTGGCTGGTCTCCTGCCTCGGCAAGCCATCCTCACCCAACCGAACGCGTACTATTTCTGTCTGAAGTTGGGGAACGGCTGGTCGGCGGAAGCCTATACGCAGGCCGCGGAGGAAGCCGGGGTCGGGGTTACGCCGATCAGCCTGTTCGAGGTGTCGTCGTTGCATCAAAGCGATACTGTCCGCGTCTGTGTCAACGCAGCGCCCGATCGCGAAACGCTTCGAGAGGCACTGGAGAAATTGGCGGGCCTGCTTGAGGCGGGTGCACCGCCTACGGTTCGATTCAGGGGCGCGGTGTGAGACGGGGCTCCACCGCTTTGGTCCCCTGACGACGCGTCACGGGGCGTCGACATCACTCCGGAGCGATCGCGCGCCCTTCGAATTCCTGCGAATCTCCGCCAACCAGCACGCCGCCGACGCGATGCTCCGGCCCGCCCTGACGTGAGATCTGTCTGGCTCGACGTCCGCTTCGGAGGCGTTGTTCATCGGATTTGAACGTCCGGGTCGAGCGCGAAGCCGAATGTCTGGTTTCGCGCACTCAGGTGATTTGGCGTGACGTAGTCTGGCCGAAAGCGGAATGTCTGCTACGAGGTCGATCTTCCGGAAAAGCAGACGGCTTCGTAACGAACCGACTGGAACGCTCGCCAGCCCAATTTGAGGTCACGTAGCACGAGAATAGTGCAGTACCATACAGATCTCTGCGTATCCGAGGATCTGAATCGCAATCGGTCGCCCGTCTACGTAACTTTCCGTTGCCCTTTTTCCGCAAGTGGCAACCTAAAATGGGCAAATGATGGTCGATCCCCCTTCACAAGGTCGCACATATGGCTAAGCTTCGATCAGGCCGCAATTATTTCTGAACTTGGTCTGTCGAGGGTGAGTCGATGCTAGGGCGTTTCTTGTTGTCGGCCAGCGCGGCCGGCGCGATCATCGTACTGAGTCTGGCTCCGACCCCCTCTCTCGCGCAAAGCGCGGGTGCGGTATTCGGCGGCTTGGCCGGCGGCGTCCTCGGCGGCGTCATCGCCGGCTCGATTGCCGCGCAGGCGGCGCGTGAGCGCCCCGTCGTCGTCTATGCCGCGCCGCGCCGTACCGTCCGCGTCATCCATGAGGTGCGGCGCGTGCCAGCGCCCCGGCGGAAGGTTGTTCGCGCAAATCGCCAGCCCATGCAGCCAGCCGCCGGCCCGACGGGAGCGCAGGTGGTGAACGCATCGGCAGACCCCTTCGCATCGCCGCGGGGCAATGCCACGACCTCGGTCAATCAGACGCGCTGAGAACCACTTCCAGGACGCCCGCCGGATCGACGCGCATGTCTCGCATGAAGGTTGCCCTCGCCGTTCTGGCGGCCGTCGGCGGCGTGGCTCAACCCGCCGCGGCCTCGCCCGCGCCCCCGAAGCTTACGGTCGACAAGAGCTTCGGCAAGGTCGCGGGCTGGTCCATCGGCTACAGCGAGAGCCTCGGCGGCTGCCTGGCGGCGGCGAGCTACGGCGACGGGACGACGCTGTGGTTCGGCTTCAACGGTGCCCGCGGCGCGTCGTACCTGGCCCTCACCAACGCCAAGTGGCGCTCGCTGGAGGTGGGCGGACAGTACGAGCTCCACATGATCGCGGGCCGCCAGAAGTGGCATGGGACGTTCACGGGCTTCGAGCGCGGCGACGCGCACGGGCTGTACCAGTCGGGGCTGAAGGAACGCTTCGTGGCCGATCTGTCCGAGGCCGGCAGCATCAACGTGATCTTCAAAGGCCGGCAGATCGCCGTGCTGTCCCTCGTCGGGTCCACGGAGGCGTTCGACGCCGTCATCGGCTGCCAGAAGGACGTGACGACGGCGGCCGCGAAGGCAGAGCCCGCGCCGGATAACCCGCGCAAGCTCGAAGCCGGCATGACCAGCACCGGAACCGGCTTCTACGTGTCGGAACGCGGGCACCTGCTAACCAACAACCACGTGGTCGAGGCGTGCTCGGATATCTCCGTGCAGCAGCCCGGCCATACCGCCCTCCGGGCCCGTCTTGTCGCCCGGGACGCCGCCAACGACCTCGCGGTGCTCACCACCGATTTTCCGCAGAAGGTGGTGCCGCCGCTCTCGATCCGGGCGCGGCTCGGCGAGAGCGTCTACGTCTACGGCTATCCGCAGAGCAACGTCCTAGCCTCGACGGGAAATTTCACGATCGGCAGCGTCACCGCAACGGCGGGTTCGGGTGATGACACCCGCAAGATCCAGATCTCGGCGCCGGTCCAGCAGGGTAACAGCGGCGGACCGGCCCTTGACCAGTTCGGCAACGTGATCGGGGTGGTGCAATCCAAGCAGGTCGCGTTCGCCTCCGGCGACGTGCCGCAGAACGTGAACTTCGCCATCAAGTCGACGATAGCCCTCAACTTCCTCGAGGCGAACGGCGTCGAGGCGCCGATCAACGTGCGCATGACGGACCCGATGGACGGCGCCGCGATCGCCGAGAAGGCCCGCGACTTCACGGTTCAGATTACCTGCCGTTGAGGCTGGCCCGGTCGTAACAGGGCCGCTCTCCGGCGGCCGACAGCTCGGGCGGGATCGCGCCGCGATCGGGGGATCCTCCGTCCGCGTGTGTCTGCCCTGCCACGGCCCGCGACAATCACCTTGAGTTCCCGCACGCAATCTCAGCGCGCGTACCTTAACCACTTAAGATTGTAGGCGCGTTAACCTGCGGACGTGTAAGTCGAAAGTGGCAATCGTGTTCGAGAGACACTCCGGTGCTGAACTTGAGCAGTTCTAGCGAGATCAGGCCGAGATCCGCAGCAAGTCTTGGACTCCTTGTGCTGATCGGTGCTCTGGCCTGTAACGCGTCCTCGGCACGCGACGGCGATCCGGGTGTCGGGGCTGTTCAGTCCTGCGACCATCTCGCGAGCGCTTCGTGGGATCCGGATGCCCCCGATGCGCAGCGGACCGTCAACTTCCGGGATCTGCGCGCCGGCGCGGCCATAGCGGCCTGTCGGGCGGCGGTCGCCGAGGCCCCGCGGCTGCGCCGGCTCCATTTCCAGCTCGGCCGCGCCTACGACCGTCAGGGCGCGAACCAGGATGCCTTCGAGGCCTATCGGCGCGCGGCCGAATTGGGCAGCGGTGCGGCCAAGGTCAATATCGGCATCCTCTACCAGCAGGGGCGCCGATTCGAGAAGAGCGACGCCAAGGCGCGCGCGCGGTTCCGCGACGCGGCCGAGACCGGCATCCCGGAAGGGATGTACTGCTACGCGGTCGCCCTGGACAACGGGATCGGCGGTTCTCCCGACGCCGCGGCGGCCAGGACTTGGTACGTAAAGGCCGCCG
>NZ_BACT01000098.1:0-383 GCF_000333255.1 Methylobacterium sp. B1
AGGTCACCACCCTGCAGTGCACCGCCGAAGCGCTCTCCGACGCCGTCGTGATCAACACCGTCCATGCCTGGCAGTTCCAGGGCAAAACGCTGTTTATCAGCCGTAAAGCGTACCGTATTGATGGATTTGGCGAGATGGCGGTGACGGTCAACGTGGAGATCGCGAGCGGCACGCCTTATCCGGCACGCATCGGTATGAGCTGTCAGCTCACCCAGATCGTCGAGCGAGTGAACTGGTTAGGCCTGGGGCCGCATGAAAATTACCCGGATCGCCTGACCTCTGCCTGCTTCGACCGCTGGGATTTACCGCTGAGTGAAATGTACACTCCGTATGTTTTCCCCACTGAAAACGGCCTGCGCTGCGGCACGCGTGAACTCAACTAT
>NZ_BACT01000097.1:0-313 GCF_000333255.1 Methylobacterium sp. B1
CGGCTTCAAAACCTTTGCTTAACTGTGTACCTGCCTGGATGTTGAAAGCCGGGTGGTCAGGGTCAACCATCGTGGTATTAGTTACCGAAATATCGTAATAACTCAGTGTCGAGCTTATTTTATGGTCCCAGGCATCAATTTTCACGCCCGCTTCCCATTGGTTGGCATATTGCGGTTTAAAGGGCGTGTTATCAAAACTGCTGCCGGTAACGTTGTTTAAACCGTTCATATAATTGCCAAACAGCGATACCTGGTCTTTAACAAGCTGGTAAACCAAACCAAATTTAGGCGACCATGCCGTTTGACTGAAGTT
>NZ_BACT01000096.1:0-1685 GCF_000333255.1 Methylobacterium sp. B1
CGCACGGCAGCCTCACCAACCTGCTGTTCCTGGGGCTCGCCTTCGGGATCTCGGTGGCGCTGTATTTCGGCCGGCGCAACATCGCCCCCAAGGGCGCCCGCCGGGACGCCGCCCGGACCGATCCGTCGCGGCGCGCCGTGATGCTCGCCGCCTGGCGGGTGATCCTGCTCGGCACGGTGCCGGCGGTGGCCGGGTCCTACGCGGTCTACTACGCGCTGGACGCCACCAACCTGCTGCCGTCCCGGCTCCTGCCGGTGGCCGCCGCGATCCTCGGGGGGCTCGCCTTCATCGCCTTCGTGGAGGCCCTCTGCGACGGGCTGCTCAGCCCCGAGAAGCCGGCGTGGCGGCCGGCCCCGGTGAGCGATGCGGCGGCCACGCGCCTGACCCGGCTCGCGGTCGGCATCGCCACGGTGATCACCGTGGTGAAGTCCGTGGAGGCCCTGAATTCCGGGATCTCGGCGGCCCTGCCGATCTCCATCGCCACGCGGGGCATCGGGGCGGTCGCCACGGCCCTGATCCTGGCCGTCGGCCTCCACCGCTTCGCCGATACCGAGCAGGAGGAGGAAGCCTGCTTCGGCCCCTACGTGCCGACCAAGACCACCACGGGCATCGGCGGGCCGGCGCGGCTGCTCGGCTGGGCCGCGGTGGCGCTGATCGGCCTCGGCGCGCTGGTCGGCTACGTCGCCTTCGCGGCGTTCCTGATCGACCAGCTGATCTGGGACGCCAGCGTCCTGGTCCTGCTTTACCTGCTGGTCCAGAGCGTCGACATCTTCGTCGGCCGCGCGCTCAGCGACGAGACCCGGCTCGCCACCACGCTCCAGGCCAATACGGGACTGCGCAAGCGCTCGCTGAACCAGATCTCTGTCCTGGCGACCGGCGCCGCCCGGCTCGTCCTGTTCCTCGCGGCCGCGATCCTCGTGCTGGCGCCCTGGGGCCTGGATTCCACCGACATCGTCTCCTCGGTCCGGCAGGCTTTCTTCGGCTTCAAGGTCGGCGACGTCACGATCTCGCTCTCCAGCATCGCCTTCGGGATCGGCATCCTGGTGGTCGGCGTGTTCATCACCCGCGGCGTGCAGCGCTGGCTGGAGAACACCTACCTGCCGGCCACGGACCTCGATGCGGGCCTGCGCAACTCGATCACCACGGTGGCGGGCTATTGCGGCTTCCTGATCGCGCTGGCGCTCGCCTTCTCGTATCTGGGCCTGAGCCTGGAGAAGCTCACCATCGTGGCCGGCGCCCTGTCGGTGGGTATCGGTTTCGGCCTGCAGTCGATCGTCAACAACTTCGTCTCCGGGCTGCTGCTCCTGTGGGAGCGCCCGATCCGGGTCGGCGACCAGGTGGTGATCGGCGATCAGGAGGGCATCGTGAAGCGGATCTCGGTCCGCTCCACCGAGATCCAGACCTTCGACCGCTCGGCCGTGATCGTGCCGAACTCGAACCTGATCTCCGGGGTGGTGAAGAACCGGGTGCGGGGCGACCGGACGGGGCGCGTCAGCATCACGGTCAGCGTCCTGCGCAACCAGGACCCGGTCCGTGCGGCCGAGATGATCGCGGCCTGCGCGCAGGGCCATTCCGACGTCCTGAAGGAGCCCGCGCCCCGCGTGGTGTTCAAGAAGATCGGCGATCCCTTCCTGGAATTCGAGCTGCTCGTCTGGATCGTGGACGTGAGCCTCGGCCAGAAGGTG
>NZ_BACT01000095.1:0-5649 GCF_000333255.1 Methylobacterium sp. B1
GCCCGAGCCGGAGGCTTCACATCAACCGGGATGTCGGCTCGACCGCGCCCGCGGCGCTGATCGACAAGGTGCGCGAGCGCCGGGCCGATATCGGCATCGCGCTGGACGGCGATGCCGACCGGGTGCTGATCGTCGACGAGAAGGGGCATGTGGTCGACGGCGACCAGCTCATGGCGGTCGTGGCGCGCTCCTGGCAGGAGGACGAGCGCCTCACGCAGCCGGGTGTGGTCGCAACGATCATGTCGAATCTCGGCCTGGAGCGCTATCTCGGCGGCCTCGGTCTCACCCTGGCCCGCACGGCGGTGGGGGACCGCTACGTCCTCGAGCACATGCGCGCCCACGGATACAATCTCGGGGGCGAGCAGTCCGGGCACATCATCATGTCGGACTACACGACCACAGGTGACGGCCTCGTGGCGGCCCTGCAGCTGCTGAGCGTGGTGCAGCGGCAGAACCGGCCCGTGAGCGAGGTCTGCCACTGCTTCGACCCGCTGCCGCAGATCCTCAAGAACGTCCGCTACCGGAGCGGCGAGCCGCTCCGCCAGGACAGCGTGGTCAGCGCCATCGAGCATGCCCGCGAGCGGCTCGGCAATGCCGGCCGCCTGGTGATCCGCCCCTCGGGCACCGAGCCGGTGATCCGCGTCATGGCCGAGGGCGACGACCGCGGCCTCGTCAACGCGGTGGTCGACGAGGTGGTCGACGCCGTGACCCGCGCCGCGGCCTGACCGGTCAGGCCGCGGCGTAGGCGGCGCGCAACTCGGGCGGCGCGGTCACGCGCCACGCCCCCAGCAGCGCCGTCCGCAGGGTCTCCTCGTCGCAGAGATCGAGGTCGAGATTGGTCCAGCCGCGGCGTCCCCAGGCGCCGTCCAGGGGCGTGAACAGATCGGGCTCGGCCGCGCACAGGGCGGCCTGATCCGCGGGCGCGAGGCGCAGCACCACTCGGGCCTCCTCGACCCAGAGGGTCGCGAAGACCCGGCCGCCGACCCGGAAATCCGGGTTGCCGCTGTGCGCGCCCGTCACCGTCTCGGGCAGCATCGGGGCCAGGATGCGTACGTCCTCGGGACCCATGGGGATGTCAGCCGGTGCGGAGCCCGGGCAGCCGGGCGGCGATGGTCGGGGGGCGCATGGGTCCCATCCAAGACAGATGAACCGGACCAACCTGGGGATCCCCGGCGGCAGAGGCAAGCAAGTCGCGTCCGGATAACGGTTTCGACAGGCCGGCAACGGATGCGCAAGCCTAACATTTAACGTTAAGCCGGATTTAAGACGTTGCTTCCATCCTTCGCTGCGTACCCCGGGACCGCGCGCCGCGCGTCCGGCTCACGAGTCCAGTGAAGGAATCTCCATGGCCCGCTCCAAGCTGAACGCTTTGGTGCGTAGCCTGACGCTCGCGGCGAGCGTCGGCGCGCCCTGCCTCGCCGCGGCCGCGGATCTGCTGCTTCCGCCGCCGCCTCCGCCCCCGCCCCCGCCGATCGAGGTCGGCGGCGGCTGGTACCTGCGCGGCGACGTGGGCGCGAGCATCTACACCCGTCCGCGCTACAGCGACGCCTACGACTACACCGGCTATCCGGACGCCAACCGCGCCTTCGGCAACACGATCGGCGGCGGCGGCTTTGCCGGCGTCGGCGTCGGCTACCAGTTCACCCCGTTCCTGCGCGGCGACATCACCGGCGAGTACCGCTACTCGACCGGCCTGCGCGGCAGCGAGTATTACAAGGGTCCCGATTTCGACAACGGGCTCGGGTCGTACGGCGTGAACAAGTCGAGCGGAAATTTCGATTCCGCGGTGGTGCTCGCCAACGCCTATTTCGACCTCGGCACGTGGTACGGCATCACGCCGTTCATCGGCGGCGGCGTCGGCTACGCCTTCAACCACGTCTCGAGCTACTCGACGAACCAGCAATTCACGAGCCCGACCTACGCCTACGATTACACCAATGCCGGCTGCGGCTGCATCCCGTACGCCCCGGTCTACGACCCGAACGGCAACGCGGTGTACAACACCAACAGCGGCAGCAAGTTCTACAAGGACAAGACGACCGGCAGCTTCGCCTGGGCGCTCCATGCCGGTCTCGCCTACAACGTGACCGACGCGCTGAAGATCGAACTGGCCTACCGCTACCTGAACCTCGGCAAGGCCGAGACGGGACCGGGCTTCGTGCCGTGCTGCACCGGCAGCCTGCAGGCGATCAAGGTGAAGGACATCGAGGCGCACGATGTGAAGATCGGCCTGCGCTACTACCTCGGCGGCCTCGTGGCGGCCCCGCTGCCGCCGCTGATGCCGGAGCCGATCCCCGGCCCGCTGGTGCGCAAGTACTGATCGGGCCTCGGTCCCGATCCCACCGACAGGCGAAACGGCGCGGAGGCTCTCCGCGCCGTTTCGCGTTTCCACGCCCCGTTCCGGTCGATCCGGGCCTGAACGCCGGCAATACCCGACGCGTCACGCCGGGATTGCGATCTCCGGATTGGAAATCCGTCATCGTGTTCAGCAACGGAGAATTAAGGTTACCGACGTATCACCGGGGTGAGGCTCGATCCGCTGCCGTCTCTTGCTGTCCCAGGACGATCCCGATGCGTACCGTCACCTTTCCGCTGCTGGCGGTTCTCGGTCTCTGCGGCGTGAACACCGCCCGCGCCGCCGATCTGGACTACGATTACCTGCGCGGCGCCGATTACGATCCGGTCCCGGCTCCGGTGGTCGACTGGAGCGGCGTGTATCTGGGCGTCCATGGCGGATACACGTCGGCGGGCCTCGGCAGTCGGGGCGCGTTGCAGCCGCTGATCTACCGCGACTCGCACGACACGACCGGCGAATCCGATTTTCGCGCGTCGACGCTGCTCAATCCGCTGTCGACGCGGGTGGGCTCCGGGAGCCTCGGTGCCTTCACCGGCTACAATGCTCAGTTCGACCAGTTCGTTTTCGGCGTCGAGGCCGATTACACCTATTTCGACCGGATGGGCGTGTCGAGCGATGGGCTTGCGCGCAGCCAGACCACCGCAGCAGGCTTCTATCAAGCGGTGAATCTCTCCGGATCGACGGCAACCCGAGTCGAAGATTACGGCACGCTCCGCGCGCGAGTCGGATACGCGCTGGGCAACTTCCTCCCCTATGTGACCGGCGGCGTGGCCATCGGACGGGCGCGGATTGCCGATACGACGACCTATCAGAACTATGGGTTCAACCTGAACGCCTACAATGCGAATCTGGCCGGAACACCGACCTATGTGAACAGCTTCGGCTACACGAGTTTCAGTTCCACGGCGCCCTACAACGGCACGCCCTACACGTCGATCCAGTCTCAGTCGAAAACCAAGGTGGTCGGCGGTGTCGCGGCAGGGGCTGGCATCGAGTATGCGATTACACCGAACATACTCTTGCGTGCTGAATATCAATATGTGCTGTTCAGTGATTTCGATGGCCACAAGGTCAACTTGAATACCGTTCGCGCCGGCGCGGCCCTGAAATTCTGATGCGCGCCTTGTTCCGCTTGCGGGCCGGACGCCTGCTCCTCACCGGAGTCGCTCTTGCTCTCGCATCCTCGCCGGCATGGCCGGGAGAACGGGCCGAACCGCGCGTGGTCCGCCGCGTCGTGCGGGTCCGGCCGGTGCCGGCCGTCCCGCCGCCGGTGCTGATACGGGACTACCTGCCGCGCAACCCCAACGTCCCGATGTACAACGAGCCGCCCCGCCGCGAGCCCGTCTGGTAAGGGCCGCGGGCCGCGCTCAGTTCTCCAGCTCGCTGTCCCAGTACAGGTAATCGAGCCAGGTGTGATGGTACTGGCGGTGGTCGAACTCGGGCTGCCGGTGGTGCAGCTCGTAGCGCGTCGGCCGCCGGGGTTCGGTCATCAGCGGCATGTCCGCCTCGGCCGGCGTGCGGTTGGCCTTCCGCAGGTTGCAAGGCGAGCAGGCCGCCACGACGTTCTCCCAGCTCGACAGCCCGCCCCGGGAGCGCGGCACCACGTGGTCGAAGGTCAGGCCCCCCGAGGGCAGCCGCAGGCCGCAATACTGGCAGCTGAAGCCGTCGCGCAGGTAGATGTTGTAGCGGGTGAAGGCCGGGCTGCGGGCCAGCGCCACGTAGTTCTTCAGCGCCACCACGCTCGGGACCCGCAGGGAGCGCGAGGGCGACCGTGCCTCGACGTCGTAGCTCGCCACCAGGGTGACGCGGTCGAGGAACAGGGCCGTGAAGGCGTCCTTCCACGACCAGAGGGAGAGCGGATTGTACGAGAGCGGCCGATAATCCGCGTTGAGGACGAGGGTTTGGAGATCCATCATCGGCGCGACTCTTCGGACTAGCTCTGGCGCGGAGAACGCGCGGGACCAGGCCGCCGCCCCGCCGGCCCGTCCGAACCGGCCCGCGGCCGATGCAGGACGAGCCGGCGCGCGGAGCGACGGCTTGACGGGAGAGGCGGAGGGAACAACAGGGCGGCGGGCCGGCGCGCGGGGGCGCCGGTCGATGCGGTAGCATCCGGAACGCGGCCGGGCCGGGCCGGCATCGCCACCGGCCGCGCCCTTTCGCGTAGCGACGAAAAGGCCCTGTCCATCAGGTGTTCATCTAATCCCAGCGTGACACCCTTGTGAAGCTTTTCCGGATGGGCCGCGGGGACGCACCCACAGCGGCCGGCTGGCGCCGGATCCGGCGCCGGGGTGGGCAGGGGCACGCTTTCGCCCTATTGCTCGCCCAGAGCGCCCGGCCGCCAGGAGGCCCGCCCGGTCCCCGATCGCCGCCGATTCGCCGATGCCGGACCCCGGCCGGCCGCCGTGCGCCCGACGAGAGGTTGCTCATGCATCATATCCCAGCGCGGATCCGGAAGCCGGAAGGCGCGTCGCGCCTGTCCCGCCTGCTCGTTCTGTTCGCCGCGCTGGTGTTCGCAACCCCGGCGGCCCTGACCCTGCCGGCCTTCGCCCAGGATCCGGCGCCCGCCGCCAAGCCCGCGGATCACAAGCCCGCGGACGCCAAGCCCGCGCCCGAGGCCAAGCCCGCGGACGGCAAGGCGCCGGACACGAAGGCGCCCGACGCGCAGGCGACCGGCGCGAAGCCGTCCGACGCGAAGCCCGCAGCCCCGCCGGCCGCCAAGGCCGAGATCCCCGAGCAGTTCAAGAAGGTCCGGGCCAAGCTCGACGCCGCCAAGGCCGAGCTCGACGCCCGCGAGAAGCAGCTCGGGCATACGGACCTGACGGTGGCCGACCTCACGGCCATCCGCGACAGCGCCGTCACGGTCACCGACGAGATCCGCACCCTGGTCACCCGGCTCGACGCGCCGCTGGAGGCCGCGCGCGAGCGCCTCGCCCAGCTCGGTCCGAAGCCGAAGGACACCCAGGAGAGCGCCGATGTCGCCGCCGAGCGCGGCGAGCGCGAGGCCGCCGTCACCCGCATCGACGAGACCCAGCGCCTCGCCCGCGCCCTGGTGGTGCAGGGCGATCAGATCGTCGACCGGGTCTCGAACCGCCGCCGCGAATCCTTCACCCGCGACCTGCTCCAGCGCTCCCAGCCCCTGGTCGGCCCCGGCCTCTGGACCAAGGTGATGGGCGACGTGCCCCGGGACACGCGCGCCCTGCAGAGCGCCGTCTCGGATATCGGGCTGCTGTTCTCGCTTTACGGGAGCCTCACCAACCTGCTGTTCCGGGGCTCGCTTCGGGATCTCGGGGCGC
>NZ_BACT01000094.1:0-12372 GCF_000333255.1 Methylobacterium sp. B1
CCGCGGTGGTGGAGGGCAGCACCACGGCGAGCGGCATCTGCCGGTAGGCGGTGAGCCCGTCGGTCTCGAAGGCCCGGCGCTCGTCCTCGCTGACCACCAGCGCCTCCGGCGCGACCAGGGGCGCGAGGCCGGCCAGGATCGCGTCGCGGCGGGCGAGGATCGCGGGATCGGGGTCGGGGAAGCGGATGGTCATGGGGCTTGTGCCCTCCTTGGGCCCGCGGCGCGGGGTGGCATGCGGGATGGCGTGCCGGCAGCATGGACCGCGGCGGCCGTGCCTTCAACCGGCGTGCGGCGCTGCGTCGTCCCCGCGTCACATTTCAACCACGACGGCTGCCTAGCGTCGCCGGACACGCTTCGCTGCGCCGATCCGCGAGCCCGGCCCTCGGTGCCGGATCCGGTCGACGGGTCCAGAACGGAAACGATGAACGCTCCCGCCTCCAGCGCCCTGCGCGACGATCGTTACGACGCGCCGTCGGCGCATCTCGCCACCACCCGTGATCTCGGGATCCGCAGCCTCCAGCTCGGCATCGCGGCCCTGCAGGAGGCGAGCGCGGCCTTCCAGGGCCGGCTCGGCGCGGCCTTCGAGGAGGCGGTGCAGACGATCCTGCAGAGCAAGGGCCGGGTCATCGTCAGCGGCATCGGCAAGAGCGGCCATGTCGGCCGCAAGATCGCCGCGACGCTGGCCTCCACCGGCACGCACGCCTTCTTCGTCCACCCCACCGAGGCGAGCCACGGCGACCTCGGGATGATCGCCCGGGACGACGTCATCATCGCTCTGTCGTGGTCGGGGGAGACCGCGGAGCTGTCCGACCTCGTCGGCTTCAGCCGCCGGTTCTCGATCCCCCTGGTCGCCATCACCCGCAACGGCGAGAGCACGCTGGGCAAGGCCGCCGACGTGCTGCTGGAACTGCCCCGGGTGCGGGAATCCTGCCCGCACGACCTCGCGCCGACCTCCTCCAGCCTGATCCAGCTGGCCCTGGGCGACGCCCTGGCGGTGGCGCTCCTGGAGCGGCGCGGCTTCACCTCGGCGCGCTTCCACACCCTGCATCCCGGCGGCACCCTGGCCGCCCGCCTCAAGACCGTGCAGCAGGTGATGCACGGCCCCCAGGACATGCCGCTGGTCCACGAGACCGCGCTGATGTCCGAGGTGCTGATCGAGATCGCGGCGCGGCGCTACGGCTGCGTCGGCGTCACGGACGCGGCCGGGCGCCTCGTCGGCATCGTCACGGACGGCGACCTGCGCCGCCACATGGGCCCCGCGATCCTCGACACGCCGGTCACGGACATCATGACCCGCGATCCGATCACCGTGGAGCCGCACAAGCTCGCCCAGACCGCGCTGGAACTGATGAACCGCCGGCTGATCACGGCGGTCTTCGCGGTCACGGATGGACGGCCCGTGGGCATCGTGCACGTCCACGATCTGCTGCGCGTCGGCATCGTCTGAGGCCGTTCGGAACCGGCGGGTCCGATCCTCGCCCCCGTCCTGAGGCCTCCGCCGCGCTGCGGCCCCTCGGGATGAGGACGGAGGGTCGGACGACCGGCGCCGCTCACAGCCGCGCCAGCAGCTCCGCCTTCTTGGTCGAGAATTCCGCATCGGTGAGCACGCCGCGCGCATGGAGCGCGGCCAGACGCTCGATGGTGGCGAGAACGTCGTCCGATGATGACCGATCCGGCGCAGGCGCTGCGGCGGGACCCTGGATCCCGGCCGCATCCACCGGATGCGGATCCGCCGGGTGAGTGCCCGCGGGGTAAGTGTCCGCGGGGTGAGTGTCTCCTGGGCGTGGATCCGCTTGGCGCGGCGCGGCGACCTCCGCCTCGATCCGGCGCAGGCGGTCGAGGGCGACGGCTCCGGCCGGCCCGGTGAAGCCGAGGCTTCCATCCGCCTGCGACACGCCGGTGATGCGGTGCTCACCGGTGTCGTAGAGAGCCACCCCCGCCCCCGATTCGACCGCGAGCCGCCGGCTGTCCGGGAAATAGGCGTAGCGCAGCCCGTTCTGCGCTCCGGTGCTCGCCGGGTTCCCGAGACCGGCCGGCCACCACTCGCCGCCGCCCCGGAGGGCCGCAGGGGCCGCATCCGAGAAGCCGCCCGCCGGGAGCGCCCCGGCCAGCTCGGTGCAGAGCGCACCGACCCGCGCCTTCAGCGCGTCGTCGAACATCCGGCCGACCATCACCATGCCGCCGGCGAACCACTGGCCCATGCCGCCGAGATCCGGATGGTCGAACTGCGCCATCGTGCCGTGGCCGCGCTCCAGCGCCTGCACGAGATGGCGCACCGCATCCAGGCTGACCCCGTGGCGCTCGGCCACGCTCTGCAGCCCCGAGGCGTGGTCCAGCGGTCCGTCATCGAAGAAACCGTCGCGCGGGGCGCTGTCGGACGGGTTCATGAGCCAGCTCCCGATTCGTCGCAGGGCGGACCGGATCGGTGCAGGCCCGGCGATCCGCCACCCGGCGTGTCCGACCTGCGGCGGTGAGCCCCAGGCCGGCCACGACGTTGCGCTGCGGACACAATCCCTGGTCGAAGGCACCGGTTCCGGCCCGTCTCAGTCCGCGGCGGGCGGGAACGGACCCGCGATGGTGAAGTCGGTGATCGGCCGGCGGCCGTTCGGCGTCTCGCGGGGCCGCTGCTCCTCGGTGAGTTCGGCCTCGGGCGTCTTGCGGCCGACCGCGAAGGCGGCCTCGATCCGGTGGTTCTCGGGCAGGCGCAGGATCTCGGGGGCACGGACATGGTCGAAGCCGACCATGCCGTGGGCGTGCCAGCCCTGGTGGATCGCCTGGAGCTGGAAGGCCAGCGAGGCGGTGCCGGCGTCGAAGGAGTGGCTGTAGGAGGGCTTCAGCTCGTCGCCGACCTTCATGAGCCCGTTCGAGACCAGGAACAGGATCGCGCCGGTGCCGGATACCCATTTCTGGTTGCCGGGCACGAGCAGGCCGAGGAAGGTCTCCCAGTGGGCGTCGCCGCGGAGCGCGTAGAGGAAGCGCCAGGGCTGCGAGTTGTAGGCGGAGGGCGACCAGCGCGCCGCCTCGATCATCCGCATCAGCTCGGCTTCGGGCACGGCCTCGCCCGTGAAGGCGCGGGGCGAGTGCCGCTTCACGAAGACCGGATCGATGTCGTGGTCGGCGCGGCGGGGCGGGGGCAGGCTCAAGGGATTCGTCTCCGAAGGGCGGGGCGCCCGGGCGGCCGAGCTTGCCCGAAACGCCTGCCCGGAGGCAAACCCGATGCCGACCCGATGCCGACCCTAGGCCACGCTGCGCTCGATCTCCTCCTCGTCGCAGATCACGCCGGCATTGCCCTCGAACTCCGCCGCGAGGTCCACGGGGGCGTGGGTCGGCGCCGGCGAGACCCGGTCGCGGGCGAAGGTCGCCAGGAACAGGCGCATCACGTGGCGGACGCCCGCATCGTTGATGGTGCGCTGGTCCTCGTTGTAGTAGCGCCCGGCATTCACGTTGCTCGTGACGATGTCGTAGGCGGGGAAGTAGACCGCCCGCGGGTCGCCGCGGCCGACCACCTCGCCGGCCGCCACCCGCAGCACCGACTTGGAGTAGCTGTTCGACTCCATCACGTGCCGGTCCATGTAGGTGGCGATCATCGGCACCGGCGAGACCGTGAAGATCACCCGCGCCTTCGGGTTCACGCTCCAGAGCCGGTCGAGGAAGCCGTTGAGGTCGCCGAGCACCTCGCCCGCGCCGGCATTGACGCATTCGTAGAGGTCCGGATCGAAGGTCCCGCCCGCGACCCCGGGGGCGAGCGGCAGCGCCGCCCCGTCGGCTCGCCAGCGCCAGCCTTCCGTGAGGCCGAGTGTCAGCACGAACACGTCCAGGGTCTCGAACAGGCGGCGCACCTCGGCGAGATGCGCGTCGCGCGCCGCGACCACCTCGGCCTCGCTGGCGAAGCCCGCCGGCTCGACCGTGGGGCGGAACGGGTCGACGTAGCGGCCGTCGTCCCGCAGCCACGCCTTCAGCTCCGGCTCGAACTTGCCGTAGGCCCGGTCGAACAGCTGCACGAACTGGCGTGTGTAGTAGAGGTTGCCGTAGCGCGCCGAGAACGTGCCGAACTGCCGGGCATTGGCCTCCTCGGCGCTCATGCCGGGGGGCGGCGGCTCGGTCAGGTAATAGTTGAAGCCGGCGCCGCGCACCGCCTCGGCCACCCGCTGCGCGAAGCAGGAGCCGCCGGTGGCGACCTTGTCGGTCGGCCCGATGACGAACGTGTCCTTCGGGTGCGGATTGACCGCGAAGGGCGGCACGTTGGTGACGACCTTGCGCCAGAATCGCTCGGCCGGTAGACCCGTATACGGATTCAACGCCATCTTCGAACCCTCTTCTTCACGACGGCGGCAGGCCCTCGGGGGCGCTGACCCGTCCGCTGACACCGGCACGCGACGTGGCCCTGAACGACCTGCCCCGGCGCGCCCGCAGCGCGTTCACCCTCGCGACACCCAGTTGGGCGCCCACCTGGGCGACACCATGGCGGAACCGCGCCCGCGCCGCCACGACCCGTGACGGGCCGAGCATCGCGGTGCTGGGCAATTGCCAGGCGCGGGGCATCGCCCGGGCCATGCGCCTGCTCGCGCCGAAGAGCCCGGTCCGCTACCTGCCCATGGGCTCGCTGAAGCGCGACCACGGCCATGTCGACGGCTTGATCCGGACCCTGCGCGCCCACGACCACGTCTTCTCGCAGGCCTTCCCGGCCGGGCTGATCCCGGGCGGCGACGTCGCCACTCTGCGCGCGGCCGACCCGCGGCTCAAGCTCTTCCCGTCGATCGTGTTCTCGGCCTTCCACCCGGACATGGTCTATGCCGGCCAGGCCTCGGACCTCGCCGCCCTGAAGCTCGCGCCGTCGCCGATGGGCCAGTACCACTCGGCGATCGTCCTCACCGCCCACCGGCTCGGCCTCGAGCCGCAGCGCACCGCCGGCCTGTTCCGCGAGGAGGTGTTCGCCCGCCTGGGTTATCTCGACCATTGGGATCCGGCGGTGCGCGAACTCGTCGGCGCGGCGGATGCCCTGGGCTTCGGGCTGGAGCGGGAGGTGACCCGCTGGGCGCGCCGCGGCGCCTTCATGCATCTGATGAACCATCCCAAGGTCCATGTCCTCGGCGACATCGCCCGGCGGCTGCTGCTGGAGAACGGGCTCACGCCCGAGCCCGTGGAGATCGAGGATTACCTCGGCGACGAGCTGGCACAGGACGTGGTCTGGCCGCTCTACCCGTCCATCGCCGAGCATTTCGGGCTGACCGGCTCATACCTGTTCAAGGCCAAGCCCCGGGGCGACGACTTCCCGGTGCTCTACGACCTCTCGGGCTTCATCGCGGCGAGTTTTGCCATCTACGACGCGACGTCCCCTGGGGATCTCGCCTGTCCCCGGGTGGACGCTTGGCTCGCCGCGCCGGAGATTGTCGCGCTGTTCCGGCGGGGTTGAGGCCGTCTCCGGCCGCGAAAGGCGTCCGACCGAAGGATGCGGACGGCCCGTGATCCGGGAGGCGGCGTCTCAGCCTGCCGTGCAGAGTTGGCTGTCGCAGTCGGTCGCGCCGAGGCCCTCGACCATCATCCGGACCAGCCGGTTGACCTCCTGCACCTGGAAGGGCTTGCGCAGGAACAGGCTGCCCGGCACGCCGCTGCGGCGGTTCGTGTCCGTCGAGGAGTAGACCACCGGACGGTCCGGATGGATCGCCCGGAAGGCATGGGCCACGGTCCAGCCGTCGATCAGCCCCGGCAGGTGGATGTCGGTGAACAGCCAGTCGATCGCATCGCCCCGGTCGCGCAGGACGGTCAGCGCCGCCTCGCCCGTCGAGGCCTCGATCACCCGGATGCCGTGCGTCTCGCACAGGCTCGCGATGATCTCGAGGAGCAGGTAGCTGTCCTCGACGATGAGGACGCACTGGGCGGGGCGCATGACGGAGGTCCGGTTTTCGGCCCGTCGATTAGGAAGCGTTAGGGTTGAGGATTCCTTAAGGTCCCGGCCGGAACCGTTACGGTGCGGAAGCCCCGCGCCTGTTGCCGCGCCGCAACCGACACGGCCGAAATGGCCCTTCGCCTCCGTCCGCCCCGCCGCCGCCGCATTCCGGGCGTGTCCCGGGTGCGTCAGCGCACGCCATCGCTCGGTGCGGACCGTCACCACGGCCGCCGCGCCGCGCGACGGAACCGTCGCTTAACCATCCCCGCCTACCAACGGCGCCAGGACTATGCGGACCCGCCTCGAAGACCCGCAGCCGGCCTTCGGCACCGCTCGAGGAGTTTTTCAGACCATGCCCCAGCGTTTCCGCGCCGCCGCCCTCGGCCTCGCCCTCGTCGCCGCCCTCGGCCTCGGCGCCTGCAGCAACGACAAGGACCTCGCCGACGCCTCCGCCTTCGGGGCCGGCGCCGCGACCCCGGGCAGCGCGCAGGACTTCGTCGTCAATATCGGCGACCGGGTCTTCTTCGAATCGGATTCCACCGACCTGACGCCCACCGCGACCGCCACCCTCGACAAGCAGGCCGCGTGGCTGCAGCGCTACCCGCGCTACACCTTCATCATCGAGGGCCATGCCGACGAGCGCGGCACCCGCGAGTACAACTTCTCCCTGGGCGCCCGCCGGGCCCAGGCGGTGAACGACTACCTCGCCACCCGCGGCATCGCGGGCAACCGCATGCGGACGGTGTCGTACGGCAAGGAGCGGCCGGTGGCGGTGTGCAACGACATCTCCTGCTGGTCGCAGAACCGCCGGGCGGTGATCGTCCTCGACCGCGGCGCCGGAGCGTAAGCCGTCGCGACGCGTTACCCGGAGGCGGCCCCGGCCGCCGCCGCGCCGCAGTTTTGCCGCGGTGCGGCGCATCTGTTAGGGCCTCGCGCCGCCACCGGATCGCACCCCCACCATGTCCGCCCGTCTTCGCACTCGCCTCGCGCTCACCACGATCCTGGGAGCCGTGCTCCTCGGCCACCCGGCCGTCGCGCAGGATGCCTCCGAGCTGGTGGTGCGCCTCGGCCGCATCGAGAACCAGTCCCGGCTCATGGCCGGCCAGATCGAGACCCTCCAGTACGAGAACCGCCAGCTCAAGGAGCAGCTGCGCAAGTTCCAGGAGGACGTCGAGTTCCGCCTGAACGAGGGCAAGGGCGGCAAGCCCTCGGCCGCTCCCGCGCCGTCGGGCCCCGTCAACGGCGGGAATCCGGGCGCCGGACGCCCCGGCAAGCGCGGCGATGCCTTCGACCCGGCCCAGGCCCCCGGCGCCCCGGGCACCCCGATGCAGCTCGGCAGCACCCAGCCCTCGGCGCCGCTGCCGCCCCGGGAGGCCGTCGAGGCGGCCGAGGCTGCGCCCCGGCCGCAGCGCCTGCCGCAGGGCGCGATCAACGGGGAGGACGAGGACGCGGAGGCCGGTGCCCCCGGCTACGACGAGCCCGTGGACCTGCGGCCGCCGGCCCGGACCGGGGCGATCCCGGCGCGGCCCTCCGAGAGCGTCGCGGCAACGCGGACGGGCGATCCGGCCGCCGATTACGATGCCGCGGTCGAGCTGTACCGGGCCAAGCAGTACGAGCAGGCCGAGATGGGCCTGCGCCAGTTCATCCAGTCGCATCCCCGCGACAACCGCGTCGCCGGCGCGACCTACTGGCTCGGCGAGAGCTACCTCGCCCGCGGCCGCAACCGCGAGGCCGCCGAGCAGTTCCTGAAGGTCTCCACCGACTACGCCCGCTCCTCCCAGGCGCCCGATGCCATGCTGAAGCTCGGCGTCACGCTCAACGCGCTCGGCGCCCGCGAGCAGGCCTGCGCGACCCTGGCCGAGCTCGACCGGAAATTCCCCAATGCCGGCAGCGGCGTCCGTCAGGGCGTCGCCCGCGAACAGAAGCGCGCCCGCTGCGGCGCCTGAGCGACCCGGGCGACCCGGTCCTCGGCGCCCTCCGCCCCTGGCTCGATCCGGCCGCGCGCGGCGGGCGGGGTGTCCTCCTCGCCGTCTCGGGCGGCCCCGATTCGAGCGCCCTGCTGTATGCCGCCGCTGCCCTGCGCGACGCTGGCCCGGTCGCCGTGCAGGTCGCCACCGTGGATCACGGCCTGAGACCGGGCTCGAAAGCCGAGGCCGAGGGCGTCGGCCGTGCCGCCCGGGATCTGGGCCTGCCCCATGCACTCCTGACCTGGGCGGGCGCGAAGCCCGGCACCGGCCTGCAGGATGCGGCCCGCACCGCCCGCTACGCCCTGCTCGCCGCCCAGGCCGCGGCGATCGGCGCCGGTCTCGTGCTCACCGGACATACGCAGGATGACCAGGCCGAGACGGTGCTGATGCGGCTCGCGGCCGGCAGCGGCCTCGCGGGGCTTGCCGGCATGCGCGCGGAGCGGACCTTGGCCGCCGGCCTCAGCCTCGGGCGCCCGTTCCTGCACCTGCCGAAGGCGACCCTGGTGGCGTGGTGCGAGGAGCGCGGCATCGCGTATGTCCGCGATCCCGCCAATGGGAATCCGCGCTTCGCCCGCGGCCGCCTGCGCGAGGCTTGGCCGGTTCTGGAACGCGAGGGCCTGACCCCGGCGCGTCTCGCCCGGCTCGCCGAGCGCGCCGCCCGCGACGAGGCCGCGCTCCGGAGCGCGGCGGAGCAGGCCCTCGACAGGACGGGGCGGCCCGGACCGGAGACGGGGGCGGGGACGGGGCTGCGCCTCGACGGAGCCGCCCTGGCGGTTCTGCCGGATGCCGTGGTCCTGCGCTGCCTCGATCTCGCCCTGACCCGGGCCGGCGCAGCACCGCGCCGCCTCGAACGCCTCGAGGCCCTGGTCCTCGAATCGCTCCTGCCGGCCCTGCGCCGCCGTGAACCGATCCGGCGCACCCTGGCGGGGTTTCTCGTCTCCGCCGATTCGGGGGGAGCCGTGAGCCTCGCCCCCGCTCCGCCGCGCCGAAGCAGGGGGGCAGGTGCTGCCCTCGCCGCAGGGGCTCCCGAATTACTTGGCAAGGGAGAGCCCCCCGCCTACATTGGTGACGTGTGCACGGATGGACCGGAACAGCCGCGTGGCATGTCCGTCCTGGGGGTCGCACGCGCCAAGGATTGATCGATGAACCCGAATTTTCGCAACTTTGCCTTGTGGGTCGTCATCTTCCTACTGGTGCTGGCCCTGGTCACCCTGTTCCAGAACCCGGGGCACCGGGGCGGCGGCAGCGAGATCGCCTACAGCCAGCTCCTGAACGACGCCGATGCCGGCAAGATCCAGTCGGTGGTGATCTCCGGGCAGGACGTGTCCGGCACCTATGTCGGCGGCGGCAACTTCACGAGCTACGCGCCCAACGACCCGAGCCTGGTCTCCAAGCTCCAGGGCAAGGGCGTGCAGATCACCGCCCGCCCGCCGTCGGACAACACCCCCTGGTTCATCCAGCTCCTCGTGAGCTGGCTGCCGATCCTGGTCTTCATCGGCGCCTGGATCTTCCTGTCGCGCCAGATGCAGTCCGGCGCCGGTCGCGCCATGGGCTTCGGCAAGTCGAAGGCCAAGCTCCTGAACGAGGCCCACGGGCGCGTCAGCTTCGACGACGTCGCCGGCGTCGAGGAGGCCAAGGAGGATCTCCAGGAGATCGTCGAGTTCCTGCGCGACCCGCAGAAGTTCCAGCGGCTCGGCGGCCGGATCCCGCGCGGCGTGCTGCTCGTCGGCCCGCCCGGCACCGGTAAGACCCTGATCGCCCGGGCGGTCGCGGGCGAGGCCAACGTGCCGTTCTTCACCATCTCGGGCTCGGACTTCGTCGAGATGTTCGTGGGCGTCGGCGCCAGCCGCGTGCGCGACATGTTCGAGCAGGCCAAGAAGAATGCCCCCTGCATCATCTTCATCGACGAGATCGACGCGGTCGGCCGCCACCGCGGCGCCGGCCTCGGCGGCGGCAACGACGAGCGCGAGCAGACCCTGAACCAGCTCCTCGTGGAGATGGACGGGTTCGAGGCCAACGAGGGCGTCATCATCATCGCGGCGACCAACCGCCCCGACGTCCTCGACCCGGCCCTGCTGCGGCCCGGCCGGTTCGACCGCCAGATCATGGTGCCGAACCCGGACGTCACCGGCCGCGAGCGCATCCTGCGCGTCCACGTCCGCAAGGTGCCGCTGGCCCCCGACGTCGACCTGAAGACCATCGCGCGCGGCACCCCGGGCTTCTCGGGCGCCGACCTGATGAACCTCGTCAACGAATCGGCCCTGCTGGCGGCCCGCCGCGGCAAGCGCATCGTGACGATGCACGAGTTCGAGGACGCCAAGGACAAGGTCATGATGGGCGCCGAGCGGCGCACCCTGGTGATGACCGAGGACGAGAAGCGGCTCACCGCCTATCACGAGGGCGGCCACGCCATCGTCGCCCTCAACGTCCCGGCCACCGACCCGGTGCACAAGGCGACGATCATCCCCCGCGGCCGGGCCCTCGGCATGGTCATGCAGCTGCCCGAGCGCGACAAGCTCTCCATGAGCTTCGAGCAGATGACCTCGCGGCTGGCGATCATGATGGGCGGGCGCATCGCCGAGGAGATGATCTTCGGTCAGGACAAGGTCACCTCGGGCGCCCAGTCGGACATCGAGCAGGCGACCCGCCTCGCCAAGATGATGGTGACCCGCTGGGGCTTCTCGCCGGAGCTCGGCACCGTCGCGTACGGCGACAACAACGACGAGGTCTTCCTCGGCATGTCGATGGGCCGGCAGCAATCGGTCTCCGAATCGACCGCCCAGAAGATCGACGCCGAGGTCCGCCGCCTCGTGGAGACCGGTCTGGAGGAGGCGCGCCGCATCCTGGCCGAGCACAAGGACGACCTGGAAGCCCTGGCGCAGGGACTCCTCGAATACGAGACCCTCTCGGGCGAGGAGATCCGCAACCTGCTCAAGGGCCAGCCTCCGATCCGCGACGGCGGCGACGTGCCGCCGACCCCGGCCCGGGGCTCCTCGGTCCCCTCGGCGGGCCGCGGCCGGCCGAAGGAGAGCGACGGCGGCCTGGAGCCGCAGCCGCAGGCCTGAGGCACGGACAACAGCACGACCACCGGAAAGGGCGCCCCGCGGCGCCCTTTTTCGTGCCGGCGCCGGATGCGACGCGCGCACGGACCGCGTCGGCAGCCGCCTGTGACAATCCGGACGGCTCGTTTATGACTCGGCCGCGCCAACACGGCCGAAGCTTCGGTGCCGCCCACCCGGGGGTTGGGCCGGACTGGCCAAACCCTCACCCCGTCGCAGAAACGCTTCCATGCCGGTCTCGACCTATCTCGTCGTCGCCCTGGGCGCCGGCGTCGCCGGCTTCGTGCAGGGTCTGTCGGGCTTCGCCTTCGGCCTCGTGGCCCTGTCGTTCTGGGCCTGGGTGATCGATCCGAAGCTCGCCGCCATCCTCTCGGTGGCCGGGGGGCTCGCCGGCCAGATCGTCGCCGCCGTCTCGGTGCGGCGTGGCGTCGATCTCAAGAGCCTCGCGCCCTTCGTGCTCGGCGGCCTCGCCGGTATCCCGCTCGGCGTCCTGCTGCTGCCCAGCCTCGACGCCGACCGGTTCAAGGCCCTGCTCGGCCTCCTGCTGATGGTCTGGTGCCCGGTGATGCTGTTCGCCCGGGACCTCCCGCGGGTCACGGCGGGCGGTCGGATCGCCGACGCCGCGGTCGGCCTTGCCGGCGGTGTCATGGGCGCCCTCGGCGGCTTCACGGGCGTGCTGCCGACCCTCTGGTGCACCCTGCGCCGCTACGAGCGCGACGTGCAGCGCACGATCGTCCAGAACTTCAACCTCGCGATGCTCGCGGTGACGATGATCACCTATCTCGCCTCGGGGATCATCACCCCGCCCGTCCTGCCGATGCTGGCCGTGGTCCTGCTGGCCATGCTGATCCCCACGCTCCTCGGGACCCGGGCCTATGGCGGCATCAGCGAAGTGGCGTTCCGCAGGCTCGTGCTGAGCCTGCTCACGCTCTCGGGCCTCACCCTCTTGGCGTCGGCGCTGCCCCGGCTCCTGTAAACGCCGCGCCGCCCCATTTCGAACGCCTTTGTCGGGAAGCAACCGATTCACCGTCGGGGAGCGTCCGGCTCCGGATTTCACCGAAATCTGCTAGGCTCTGCCCGGCCCGCCCTCGGGTCTCGGAGACGTCATGGTGCGCAAGTATTTCGGAACCGACGGCATCCGGGGCCGGGCCAACGGCGTGATCACGCCGGAGCTCGCCCTCAAGGTCGGGCAGGCCGCGGGCCTCGTGTTCCAGCGCGGCGACCACCGGCACCGGGTGGTGATCGGCAAGGACACCCGCCTCTCCGGCTACATGATCGAGACCGCGCTCGTGGCCGGCTTCACCTCGGTGGGCATGGACGTGCTGCTGCTCGGACCGGTGCCGACGCCGGCCGTGGCGATGCTGACCCGCTCCATGCGGGGCGATCTCGGCGTGATGATCTCGGGCTCGCACAACCCGTTCGAGGACAACGGCATCAAGCTGTTCGGGCCCGACGGGTT
>NZ_BACT01000093.1:0-8777 GCF_000333255.1 Methylobacterium sp. B1
GGCGCCCCGCCCGGCGGCCGGCAGGCTCGCCTGAAGCTGCGGCAGCAGCGCCTTGATCTTGTCGACGGTGGCGATGACGTTGGCGCCGGGCTGGCGCTGGATGTTGAGGATCACCGCCGGCGTCGCGTCGGCCCAGGCGCCGAGCTTGGTGTTCTCCGGCCCCTCGACCACGTCGGCGACCTCCGAGAGCATCACCGGGGCGCCGTTGCGGTAGGCGATGATCGCCGAATTGTAGGCCTTCGGGTCGCGGATCTGGTCGTTGGCGTTGATCGCGTAGGACTGCGTCGGCCCGTCGATCGTGCCCTTGGGCGTGTTGACGTTGAGGTTGGTGATCGTGGTGCGCAGGTCGTCGATGTTGAGCCCGTAGGCGGCGAGCGCCCGGGCGTTGAACCGCACCCGCACGGCCGGGCGCTGGCCGCCCGAGATGCTCACGAGGCCGACCCCCGCCACCTGGCTGATCTTCTGCGCGAGGCGCGATTCGGCGAGGTCGCGCACCTGGGTGAGCGGCAGGGTCTTCGACGTCAGCGCCAGGGTGAGGACCGGCGCGTCGGCCGGGTTGACCTTGGCGTAGATCGGCGGCGCCGGCAGGTCCGAGGGCAGCAGGTTGCCGGCGGCGTTGATCGCCGCCTGGACCTGCTGCTCGGCGATGTCGAGGGACAGGTCCAGGCTGAACTGCAGGGTGATGACCGAGGCCCCCGCGGAGGATTGCGAGGTCATCTGGTTGAGGTTGGCGAGCTGCCCGAACTGCCGCTCCAGGGGCGCCGTGACCGAGGAGGTCATCACCTCGGGGCTGGCGCCGGGATAGAAGGTCTGGATCTGGATCGTCGGGTAGTCGACGGCCGGCAGCGCCGAGACCGGCAGGTTCAGGTACGACACGCCGCCGACGATCAGGATCGCCAGCATCAGCAGCGTCGTCGCCACCGGGCGCAGGATGAAGAGGCGGGACGGGTTCATGGGCGCGACCCTTCCGCGCCGGACAGCCTGCGCTGCAGGAAGGCTTGAATCGGGGGGCACGGACGTCCCATCCGCGCCCTCATCCTGAGGTGCCGAAGCGCAGCGCAGGCCTCGAAGGAGCCCTCCAGCCGGGCGCGCGATCCCTGAAGCCCTCCTTCGAGGCGGCTTCGCCGCACCTCAGGATGAGGAGGAGACTGGGACTGACCTTCCGGAATCTCCCCGACTCCGCGGAAGGGGGAGGGGAGGCCGCGGGTCCCGCGCGCCAGACCCGTCCTCACTGCGCCTGACGGCGCCGGTGCCGACGACCGCCCTCCGCTGTCCCTTGGGCATCCGCCGCCGCGTCGGTCGGCACGCCGGACTTCACCTCACCCTTGCCGTCGGGCTTGGCCTCCGCGGCCTTCCCGTCCCCTGCCGCCGCCTGTGCGCCCTCCGTGATCCGCACCGGGGCGCCGTCCTTCAGCCGGTCGGTGCCGTCGGTGACGACCCGATCCCCGGGCTTCAGGCCCGAGACCACCACGGTGTTGGTCCCGTCGGTCTCGCCGGTCTTGATCGGCCGGACCGTGACCTTGTTGTCCCCGTCCATCAGGTAGACGTAGGTGCCGGGCGTGCCCTGGAGCAGGCTCGCATTCGGCACGAGCGCCGCGCCCCGCACCGTGTCGACGGTGAGCTTGGCGTTCACGAACTGGTTCGGGAACAGCTCCTCGTCGCCGTTGTCGAACAGCGCGCGCAGCTTCACCGTGCCGGTGGTCGTGTCGATCTGGTTGTCGACCGTGTCGAGCCGGCCGGCGGCGATCTCGTGGGCGTCGCCGCGGTCATAGGCCCGCACGGTCAGCTTCGCGCCCGCCCGCACCTGCCGCATCACCCGCGCCACGTCGTCCTCCGGCAGGGTGAAGATCACCGAGATCGGGTGGAGCTGGGTCACCACCACGATCGCCGTGGAGGCGGCCGAGATGTAGTTGCCCTGGTCGACCTGACGCAGGCCGACCCGCCCGTCCACCGGCGACGTGATGTGCGTGTAGGCGATGTTGAGCTTCTGCTGGTCGACCAGCGCCTGATCGGCCGCGACCGTGCCCTCGTTCTGCTTCACCAGGGCGCCCTGGGTGTCGACGTTCTGCTTCGAGATCGAGTCCTGCCGGTTCAGGGTCTGGTAGCGCTGCAGGTCGAGCTTCGAGTTCTGCAGGAGCGCCTGATCGCGGGCGAGCTGGCCCTGGTACTGGGCGAGCAGCGCCTCGTAGGGCCGGGAATCGATCTGCGCGAGTTCGTCGCCGGCCTTCACGGTCTGGCCCTCGCGGAACTTCACCTGGGTGAGATAGCCGCTGATCTGCGACTTCACCGTCACGGTGGCCAGCGGCGTCACCGTGCCGAGGCCCTGGAGCACCACCGGCATGTCGCCGGTCGTGACCGCCGCGACGCCCACCGCCTGCGGCATGTCGGCGCCGCCGTGCCGGCCGCCGCGGCCGCCGCCCTTGTGCGCCGTCGCGGGCTCCGCGCCCTTGTCGGTGCGCGCCTCGTACCAGCGATGACCGATCGCCCCGGCGCCGGCGAGCAGCATCAGGATCACGAGCCAGCGGATCGGCCGGAAGCGCCGCGTCCGGACCTCCCGCGCGGGCGCCTCGCCGGGCTGGTAAGCCCGGGCCGTGTCGGTCCGGATCGGTGAACTCTCGTTCATGCCTGACTAGAGCACATGCCGGTCGCCTGCGCGACCGGCGGCACCCTATCCCTCGCTGTCGAAGCCCCCACTCCGCCTCCGGAACGCCGCGTCCCGAAGACCTGTCCTGAAGCCGCCCTGTCCCTCGGGAACCGACGGCTCCGATCCCGTGTGCGGGAGCATACGCCCATAAAGCTGTCCGGGCCCCGAACGGCTCCTTACCGCGGCGACATGTTCACCTGCGGGTTCACCTGTCGGTGCACTTACCGGTGCCCGGCCAATGCGCCGTCACTAGGGCGGCGACGTTTCAGTCGTGTTGCTGGGTCCCGCCGGCCGCATCCGGCACCGCATAGGCCCGCAGCACCGCGCGGAAGGCGTCATCCACCGGGGTGACGGTCACGGCGCGGCGCAGGCCGATTGCGACGCCGCCGATCAGCAGCGCCAGGATCAGGCAGCCGAGGACCGTGCGTGAGGAAGGCCGCATCGTCGCATCCGGAAGACCCGCCCGACGATCGGAGCGGCCGCCTCCGGACATGCCGAAAGGGCCACCGACCCGCAAGTCGATGGCCCTTCTTGGGGACCGGAGCGGAACCCCGCTGACGGAGCGAGGGGGCGAAGCTCCGTCGGCGTGTGCGCCGCTCCGGCCGTGATCCGAACCTAAGATACGGGTGATGAATGTCAACATTCGTCAGCCGGTGCGTGCGCGTCGGAATCCGGGTCTGTGCGACCGCGCACATTCCGCAACGCGCGGCGCCCATGCTACAGGCCGGCGATGCCGACCCCCTCGATGCCCGGCGCCCCCAGCCGCGCCCACAGCCGCGCCCCCTGCCGCGCCGCATGACGCCCGCCTTCATCAACCCCGTTTTCGACGCCCTCCCCACGACGGTGTTCGAGACCATGTCCCGGCTCGCGCGGGTCCACGGCGCGATCAATCTCGGCCAGGGCTTCCCCGACGATCCCGGGCCGGAGGACGTGCGCGAGCGGGGCGCGCGGGCGCTCCGCGACGGCTGGAACCAGTATCCCCCGATGATGGGGCTGCCGGCCCTGCGGGAGGCGGTCGCCGCCCATTACGCGCGGCACCAGGGGCTCGTCCTCGACCCGGAGACCGAGGTGATGGTCACCTCCGGGGCCACGGAGGCGCTGGCCGGCGCGCTCCTGGCGCTGATCGAGCCCGGCGACGAGGTCGTGCTGTTCGCGCCCATGTACGACGCCTACCTGCCCCTCGTGCGGCGGGCGGGCGGCGTGCCGCGGATCGTGGCGCTGCAACCCCCGGCCTTCCGCCTGGACGAGGCCGCGCTGGCGGAGGCCTTCGGGGCGCGGACCCGCGTCGTGGTGCTGAACAATCCCCTCAACCCGAGCGCCACGCTGTTCGCCCCCGAGGATCTCGACCTGCTCGCCCGCTACTGCCAGCGGTTCGACGTGACCGCGCTCTGCGACGAGGTCTGGGAGCACGTGGTGTTCGACGGTGCGCGCCACCGGCCGCTGATGGCGCTGCCCGGGATGCGGGAGCGAACCGTCAAGATCGGCTCGGCCGGCAAGATCTTCTCGCTCACCGGCTGGAAGGTCGGCTTCGTGATGGCCGATGCCCGGCTGATGCGCGGGCTCGCCAAGGCGCACCAGTTCCTCACCTTCACCACGCCCCCGAACCTCCAGGAGGCGGTGGCCTACGGGCTGGGCAAGCCGGCCCCATGGTTCGAGGCCATGCGCGCCGGCTATGCCCGGTCCCGCGACCGGCTCGCGGACGGCCTGCGCGGCCTCGGCTTCACCGTGCTGCCGGCCCGGGCCACGTGGTTCCTCAACCTCGACGTCGCGAATCTCGGCTACGCCGACGACGCGGCATTCTGCGAGGCGCTCGTCACCCGGCACGGCGTCGCGGCGATCCCCGTGAGCGCCTTCTACCCGGACGCCGCCGTCCGCAACATCGTCCGGCTGTGCTTCGCCAAGGACGACGCCACCCTGGATGCGGCCCTCGACCGCATGAGCGGTCTTGCCGGGAGGGCGGCGTGACCCGTGGCGGCCCCGTCCTTGCGGGGATCCGACCGGGGGGCCACATCGTTGCGGACGATGGCTTCCCGACGGATCCCGACCATGGACTTCACCCAGGCTGCCCAGGCCGGGCGTTTCGCCCGTGCCGAGACGTTCCCCGGGGGCGCGACGCCCTCCAATCCCGCCTTCCTGAAGGCGGATCTCGGCCGGGAGGCGAGCCTCGCCCGGCTGGAGACGCTGGCCCACCTGATGGACACGGCCTTCGTCATCCCGGGCATCAACCGGCGGGTCGGGTTCGACGCGCTGATCGGCCTCGTGCCGGTGATCGGCGACGTGGCCGGCATGGTGATCTCCTCCTTCATCGTCTACGAGGCGAAGCGCCTGGGCGCGCCGCGCTGGCTGCTGGCCCGGATGGGGATGAACGTCGCCTTCGACGGGCTGATCGGTGCCGTGCCGCTTGCGGGCGACCTGTTCGACGCCGCCTTCAAGGCCAACCGCCGCAATGTCCGTCTGCTGCGCCGCTGGATGGAGCGCAGCGGCGGTCTGCGTCCCACCGAGATCGAGGGCACCGCGACCCGGCTCGACGGCTGAGCCCCCTCAGCCGCTCCCCGTCCGGCCGGTCCTGGGGCTGCCCGGATCTCTGGGCGAGTCTCTGGGCAAGCCCCGGGGCAGCGGGATGGCGCGCGGCACGGGCCGGGAGACAGCACGGATGAACGAGGTCACGCGTCCCGGCGAGAGCGAGGTCGTGCCCGCGCCGATGCCCGGCGCCCAGCCGCTGGTCCTGCGGCCGGACGAGGGGGCACCGGTCCCGGTCGCCGCTGCGGGCCGGCGTACCCGCCTGTCGCCGCTCAACCGGCGCCGCCTCGACAATTTCCGCCGCAACCGGCTCGGCTACGGGTCGTTCCTGATTTTCGCGGTCCTGTTCGTCCTCAGCCTGTTCGCGGAATTCATCGCCAACGACCGCCCGATCCTGCTGTCCTACAAGGGCGAGTGGCTGGTCCCGGTGCTGGTCGACTATCCCGAGGAGAAGTTCGGCGGCTTCCTCGCGACGACCGATTACCGGTCCTCGGAGATCCGCAAGGAGATCGCGGCGAACGGCTGGGCGCTCTGGCCGCCGATCCCGTTCTCGTACGACACGATCAACGAGGATCTGCCGACGCCGTCGCCGTCCCCGCCCACCTGGATGCTCACCGACGCGCAATGCCGGCCCGTGGCCGAGAAGCTCGGCGGCACGGGCTGCGCGGACATTCCCTGGCACTGGCTCGGCACCGACAACACCACCCGGGACGTGCTCGCGCGGGTGATCTACGGCTTCCGAATCTCGGTGCTGTTCGGCCTGATCCTGGCCGCGGTCTCCTCGGTGATCGGCGTCGTCGCGGGGGCCGTGCAGGGTTATTTCGGCGGCTGGGTCGATCTCGCCTTCCAGCGCTTCATCGAAGTCTGGGGCGGCATCCCGACCCTCTACCTGATCATCATCATCTCGGCCTTCATCGCCCCGGGCTTCTTCGTCCTGCTCGGGATCATGCTGCTGTTCTCGTGGGTGGCGCTGGTCAGCGTCGTGCGCGCCGAGTTCCTGCGAGCCCGGAATTTTGAATACGTCCGGGCCGCGCGGGCACTGGGCCTGTCGAACATCCGCATCATGACGGTTCATCTGCTGCCGAATGCCATGGTGGCGACCCTGACCTTCCTGCCGTTCATCCTGAACGGCTCGATCACCACCCTGACGTCCCTGGACTTCCTCGGCTTCGGCCTGCCGCCGGGCTCGCCCTCCCTCGGAGAGCTTCTCGCGCAGGGCAAGGACAATCTCACCGCGCCGTGGCTCGGATTGACCGGCTTCCTGGTCATCGCCGTGATGTTGAGCCTGCTCGTCTTCGCCGGCGAGGCTGTGCGCGACGCCTTCGATCCGCGTAAGACTTTCGTCTAACGTCGCGATCGGCGGGCGAAAATGACGCAGGCACCCCGCCCGTCTTTCCACAACTGTACGAAGATCGAGCGTTGTCCCGGCATGACCGCAGGGCAATCGTGAGCGATCGTCTAGGTGCGCCCTCGGTCCGGGCGGTAAAGGTCTCTGCCGCCAGCGAAAACCCGGCTCCAGGATCCGGCTAGCATTCGTGGGACCGGCGGGGATAAAGCGCTTCAGAAGTGCGCCTCAAGTGCCATCTA
The DNA here is from genome assembly GCF_000333255.1 of Methylobacterium sp. B1. Lineage (NCBI taxonomy): Bacteria > Pseudomonadati > Pseudomonadota > Alphaproteobacteria > Hyphomicrobiales > Methylobacteriaceae > Methylobacterium > Methylobacterium sp. B1. Next base: position 6,752 of record NZ_BACT01000093.1, read on the forward strand.
TGCAACCATACCCTGTAAGCCCAGCCGCGTGATCGAGGTTTAGACTTCTGCACGATCACAGATAATTGTATGAATCGCCTTGCATTTTCTGGACGCTGTCTTAACTCGCGAAAAGTGAGGATCCAACCAGGCTTTTGCGCCGAGGAAAGAGAGAATGTCAGAAGCTGCGCCGACATCGCAATTGGACTACATCGAACGGACCGTGGACGTCGTCGCGGCCTACGTTTCCAACAACTCGCTACCCTCGGCCGATTTGCCGGCCCTGATCGCGAGCATCCATGAGGCTCTGAACGCGATCGGATCCGGCCCGGTCGCCCCGGCGACCGAGAGCGTCGAGCGGCCGACGCCGGCTCAGATCCGCAAGTCGATCCGCCCTGACGGACTGGTCAGCTTCATCGACGGCAAGTCGTACAAGACGCTGAAGCGCCACCTGACCAAGCACGGGCTCGATCCGCAGAGCTATCGGGAGCGCTACGGCCTGCCGGCCGATTACCCGACCACCTCGGCGAACTACTCGGCCCAGCGCTCGGCTCTCGCGAAGAGCCTCGGTCTCGGCCAGCCGGGCCGGTCTCAGTCCGCCGACAAGGATGCGGAACCCGCTGACGAGGCGGTCTCCGCCCCCGCCCCGAGCCGGCGCAAGGCTTCGGCCGCCGCGACCAAGCCGCGTGCCGGCCGCAAGGTCGAGGCCGCCTGATCGCGGCCGCGGAAGCCGGACGGTCGTAGGCGCGCGATCGGAGACGGTCGCGTCCTCACCGTCCGCAGGTCCTGCAGGGCGCCCTGGCGCGCTGTGGATTCAGGCTGGCTGCGGTCCGGCCTGACGGTCACGCGGCCGCCGATCAGGCCGCGAGCCGCCCATCCAGCGGAAAGACCTTGGCGGGGTTCAGCATCCAGTCCGGATCGAACACCGCCTTCACCCGCATCTGCTGCTCGAGATCGACCTGATCGTACTGGAAGCGCATCAGGTCGCGCTTCTCGATGCCGACGCCGTGCTCGCCGGTGAGGCAGCCGCCCACCTCGACGCAGAGCTTCAAGATCTCGTCGCCCGCGGCCTCGGCCTTCTGCAATTCGCCGGGCGTGTTGATGTCGAACAGGATCAGCGGATGCAGGTTGCCGTCGCCCGCGTGGAACACGTTGGCGACCCGCAGGCCCTTCCCGGCGCAGATCGCGCCGATCCGCTCCAGCACCGGACCGAGCTGGCCGGTGGGGATCGTGCCGTCCATGCAGATGTAGTCGGAGATCCGGCCGGTGGCCCCGAAGGCCGATTTCCGGCCCTTCCAGATCGCGGCCGATTCCGCCTCCGAGCGCGAGACCCGCACGCTGGTCGGGCGGAAATCCTTGGCGATCGTCTCGATCCGCGCCAGCATCGCGTCGCACTCGGCATCCGAGCCCTCGACCTCGATGATCAGCATCGCCTCGGCGTCGCGGGGGTAGCCGGCCTGGGCGAAATCCTCGGTGATGAGGATCGCCTCGCGATCCATGTACTCGATCGCCACCGGGATGATGCCGGCCGCGATGATCGCGGCCACGCAGTCGCCCGCATCCTCGACCTTCGAGAAGCCGACCAGCACCGGCCGCGCCCCTTCCGCCGCCCGCAGGATCCGCACGGTGGCCTCGGTGACGATGCCGAGCTGACCCTCCGAGCCGCAGACGAGGCCGAGCAGGTCGTAGCCGCCGCTGTCGAGGTGTTCGCCGCCGATCTCCACCACGGTGCCGTCGTTGAGCACCAGGGTGACGCCGAGCAGGTTGTTGGTGGTCACGCCGTATTTCAGGCAGTGGGCGCCGCCGGAATTCATCGCGATGTTGCCGGCGATCGTGCAGGCGAGCTGGCTCGACGGATCGGGGGCGTAGAAGAAGCCCTCGTGGGAGACCGCCCCCGAGATGGCGAGGTTGGTGATACCGCTCTGCACCCGGGCGGTGCGGTTGGCGAAGTCGAGGTCGAGGACCTTGGTCATCTTGCCGACGCCCAGGATGATCGCGTCGGCCTGCGCGATGGCGCCCCCCGCGAGCGAGGTGCCGGCGCCCCGGG
>NZ_BACT01000092.1:0-7105 GCF_000333255.1 Methylobacterium sp. B1
GGAGGTCGCCGGGGATGCCCACCGGCACGCCGGGTGGATTGCGCGGGATTCCGGCCACCGGGATCGACACCTCCGAGGGCGGGCGCCCGATCAGGGTGGCGATGGCGTTGACGTACTGCACGCGGGTCAGGCGAACCGCGATGGCCTGGGCCTCGATGGTCTGGACCTGGGTCTGCGCGGTGATCACGTCGGACCGGGCCGCGACGCCCGCGGCGTACTGGTTCTCGGTGATCGCCAAGGTCTTCTTGAAATTCTCGACGTTCTCCTCGAGCACCTTTTGGAGCGAATCCGCGTAGCGCACCGTCAGGTAGTCGGCGGCGATCTCCGCCTGGATGCTCAAGCGGGTCAGCGCGAGGGTGGCGGCGTCGGATTGCGCCAGGGCCGCCTCGCTCTCGATGGTCCGGCGCGTGCCGCCGAACAGGTCGAGCTCCCAGCTCGCCTGGCCGAGCAGCGCCACGTTGGTGCGTGTGGTGGTGCCGCTGCCGGTCCGGGTGATGCTCGGCGCGCCGATCACCGTCGGATACAGGGCGGCCTGCGCGGAGGCGACGAGGGCCCGGGCCTGCCGGTAATTCGCCACCGCCTGCCGGAGGGACTGGTTGTCGACGTCGACGAGGCGGATCAGCCGGTCGAGATTCGGATCCCGAAAGACCCGCCACCAGTCGCCGCGCTCCACGGCGTCGTTGGGCCGGGCCTCGCGCCAGCCGTTCTTGCGCGCCGCGACATAGGCCGGGCTGTCCTCGCGGACGCCGCCCTGCTTGTAGGCGAAGGGCGTCTCCACAGAGGGCCGGGTGTAGTCGGGGCCAACCACGCAGCCGGCGAGGAGCGGGGCGGCGGCGAGGAGAGATGCGAGGGTGCGGCGCCGGCGATTGGCAGCGGCAGGTTCGCGGCTCAACAATCCGACGGACGCAGGCGTCATGCCTACCCGCGCCCTCATGCCGAGGTGCCGGAGCGCAGCGGAGTCCTCGAAGGACGGCTCCAGCCAGACGCGCGATCCCTGGAACCCTCCTTCGGGGCCCGCTGCTGCGGGCACCTCAGGATGAGGGCGTGGGTTGGACAGATGTTCACACCCGACCGGAGCCGCCGCTGTTTCACGTGAAACCTTAACCATCACTCTCCGGCCGGCAGCGCCGCTTCTCCGCCCCGTCCCGCGCGCCTGCGCCGGTTGAGCACCCTGTGCCGGAGGCGATCGAGGGTGAGGTAGACGACGGGGGTGGTGTAGAGGGTCAGGATCTGGCTCACAATCAACCCGCCGACGATGGCGATGCCGAGCGGGCGGCGCAGCTCCGCGCCCTCGCCGTTGGCCAGGATCAGCGGGACGGCGCCGAGCATGGCCGCCAGCGTCGTCATCATGATCGGCCGGAAGCGCAGGAGACAGGCCTCGCGGATCGCGTCCACGGGATTCGCGCCCCGGGTCCGCTCGGAATCGATCGCCACGTCGATCATCATGATCGCGTTCTTCTTCACGATGCCGATGAGCAGGAACACGGCGATCAGCGCGATGATGGTGAAGTCGGTGCCGGTCACCAGCAGCGCCAGCACGGCACCGACGCCGGCCGAGGGCAGGGTGGAGAGGATCGTCAGCGGGTGCACGAAGCTCTCGTAGAGGATCCCCAGGACCGCGTAGACCGCCAGGATCGCCGCCAGGATCAGGAGCGGCTGGCGGGAGGCCGAGGCGACGTAGTTCTTGGCCGCGCCGGCATACTCGCCGTGGATCGTGGCCGGGAGCTGCAGGGAGGCCATGGCCCGGTCGATGGCGTCGGTGGCGTCCGACAGGCTCTTGCCCGGGGCGAGGTTGAACGAGATCGTCGTCGCCACGAACAGGCCCTGGTGGCTCACCTGCACGGGGGCGCTGCCGGGCTCGATCCGCGCGAAGGCCGAGAGCGGCACCATCGTCTCCTTGGCGGCCGAGACGGGCGCGCTCGACGAGGCCCCGCCCTTGCTCGCCGCGATGGCGTTGGAGGAGGCGTTGCGGGCCGAGTCGGACGCGATGGCGGCGGCGTTCGAGGCGGTATCGGCCGTGCTGGTGGCGGAGGCGGCGGCCGCCGCCGCGACGGCGCCCGCGCTGCCCGAGCCGCCCACCGCCCCGGAGCCGGTGGCGGCGCCGGTCGCGGCACTCGCCGACGACCCGCTGCCCGGGCTGCTGGTGCCGGTCGCCGTGTTGATGTTGACGGTCCCGCCCGCCGCCACCGTGCCGGCGACCGCGTTGGTGGTGGCCGAGCCCGGCGCGTTGCCGCCCGAGGTCGAGACGTAGATCTGCTTGAGCGTCTCCGGCGTCTCCAGGTAGCGCGGCGCGATCTCCATCACGACGTGGTACTGGTTCAGCGGATTGTAGATCGTCGAGACCTGACGCTGGCCGAAGGCGTCGTAAAGGGTGTTGTCGATCTTGATCGGCGTGATGCCGTAGCGGAACGCGGTCGCCCGGTCGATCACGACCCGGCTCTCCAGCCCGCCCTCCTGCTGGTCCGAGGTCACGTCCGCGAAGGTCGGATCCTTCTGCAGGGCCGCCACCAGCTTCGGGGCGGCGGCGAACAGCTCCGCGGCGGTGTCGCCCTGAAGGGTGTACTGGTACTGGGCGAAGCTCTGGCGCCCGCCCATCTGCAGGTCCTGGCGCGGGAAGACGTAGAGGCGCGCCCCCGCAACTTGCGCGAGCTTCGGCCGCAGCCGCGCCATGACCGCGGAGATCGGCGCCCGCTCGTTGAGCGGCTTCAGGCCGACGAAGACGTTGGCCGAGTTGGTGCCGCGGCCCCCCGTGAAGCCGACGACGCTTTCCACCGCCGGATCCGCGCCGACGATCGCGGTCGCCTGCTTGAGCTTCTTCTCCATGGACTGGAACGAGATGCGCTGGTCGGCCTGGATGCCGCCCATCATCTGCCCGGTATCCTGCTCGGGGAAGAAGCCCTTCGGGACGATGATGTAGAGGTAGACGTTGAGGCCGACTGTGGCGAGCAGGCTCAGCAGCACGAGCCGCGGATGGGCGAGCGCCACCGCGAGCGTCCGTTCGTAGGCGCCGAGCAGACGCGAGAAGCCGCCCTCCAGCATCCGGATCAGCCAGTTCGGCCGGCGGCCCGCCGGGGGTTCGCCGTTGGGGCCGTGCCCCTCGGCCCGGAGTAGCCGGGCGCACATCATCGGCGTCGTGGTGAGCGAGAGGACCAAAGAGATCAGGATCGACAGCGACAGGGTGACGGAGAATTCCTGGAAGATGCGCCCGACGAGGCCGCCCATCAGCAGGATCGGCAGGAACACCGCGATGAGCGACAGGCTCATCGAGATCACCGTGAAGCCGACCTCCCGGGCGCCGATCAGCGCCGCCTGGAGCCGGGGCTTGCCCTCCTCAATGTGCCGCTGGACGTTCTCCAAGACCACGATGGCGTCGTCGACCACGAAGCCGGTGCCGATGATCAGCGCGGTCAGCGACAGGATGTTGAGCGAGTAGCCGAGCAGGTACATCGCCGAGAAGGTGCCGATGATCGAGATCGGCACGGCGACCGCCGGGACCAGGGTCGCCCGCCAGGAGCGCAGGAAGGCGAAGACCACCAGGATGACGAGGCCGACCGCCACCAGCAGCGTCTCCTCGGTGGCCGAGAGCGAGGCGCGGATCGTGGCGCTGCGGTCGCCGGTGAGCTTGATGTCGATGCCGCCCGGCAGCGCCGCGGTGATCTGCGGCAGGGCCTCCTTCACGGCGTTGATGGTCTCGACCACGTTGGCGCCGGGCTGCTTGTAGACGAACAGCAGCACGCCGGGCTTGCCGTTGACGATGCCGAGGTTGCGCTTGTCCTCGACCCCGTCGAGCACCTCCCCCACGTCGGTGAGCTTCACCGCGGCGCCGTTGCGATAGGCCACGATGATGTCGCGGTAATCGGCGGCCTTGCGGCCCTGGTCGTTGGCGTAGAGCTGGTAGCGGCGGTCGCCCGCATCGATCTCGCCCTTGGGCGAGTTGGCGTTGGCCGAGGCCAAAGCCGCCCGGATGCCTTCGAGGCCGATGCCGTAGTTGAACAGGGCCGTGGGATCGAGCTCGACCCGCACCGCCGGCAGGGACGAGCCGCCGATATCGACATTGCCGACACCGGGCAGCTGCGACAGCTTCTGCTGCACCACGGTGGCGGCGGAATCGTAGACCTGCCCGCGGGTGAGCGTCTCCGAGGTCATGCCGAGGATGATGATCGGCGTGTCGGCGGGGTTGAACTTCCGGTAGGTCGGGTTCTGCCGGAGCGAGGCCGGCAGGTCGGCGCGGGCCGCGTTGATGGCGGCCTGGACGTCGCGGGCCGCACCGTCGATGTCGCGGTTCAGGCCGAACAGCAGCACGATCCGGGTGGAGCCGAGGGCGTTCGTCGACGTCATCTCGTTGACGTCGGCGATGGCGCCGAGCCGCCGTTCGAGGGGCGCCGCCACGGTGGTGGCCATGGTCTCGGGCGAGGCGCCGGCCATCTGCGCCTGGACGAGGATGACCGGGAAGTCGATCTGCGGCAGCGGCGCCACCGGCAGCTTCAGGAAGGCGAACACGCCCGCCAGCAGCACGCCGATCGTGAGCAGCGTGGTCGCCACCGGCCGTCGGATGAACGGCTCGGAGATGTTCACGGGATGGGGCTCCCGTGGGGTGGGTGGCTGGCTGGCGCATCCTCACCGGAAGAGAAGCGACCGATGCCGCATCTCTCCCTCCCCCCTCTGCGGGGGAGGGAAGAGCTACGTCCTGACCGCGCCGCGATAGCTGCACCGACCGCTTCCAGCACAGCGTACAGATTGCTGAGCACAACCTCGTTTGGGAAGCGCAGAACCGTGAAGCCCTGGCGCTTCAGCCAAGCATCGCGCTTCGCATCGCGGAGACGGCGTCCCTCCGTCTCATGCGGCTCGCCGTCCAGCTCGACGATCAGCCGTGCAGAGGCGCAGAGGAAGTCGGCGATGTAAGGCGGGATCGGAACCTGACGGCGGAATTTCAGGCCGTGAAAGCGCCTGCCGCGCACCTGCTGCCAGAAGGCATCCTCAGCCCGCGTGTAGGATTGCCGCTGCTCTCGGGCAAAGGCGCGCAGGCGTGGATCGGGCCTGCCGTAACGCAGGTCGTTCCGAGGTGACCCTGAGTCGGACCTGTCACACGCCCTCCCGCCCCCCTCTGCGGGGGAGGGTGGCCCCCGAAGGACGTCGGGAGAGGGGAGCGACGCATCCGGAAAGGTCGCGACGGGTTCCATATCCTGAACTGTCGCGCTGCCCCTCTCCCGACCCCTGCTGACGCAGGGGCCACCCTCCCCCGCAGAGGGGGGAGGGGATGCCTTGGAAACGTCCCGCTTCGTCATGGCAGGACCTCACCACGCTCCAACCCGGGCCCCCGCCGCCCGGAAATCCGCCGCTCCAACCGGTCGAACGCCAGGTAGATCACCGGCGTCGTGAACAGCGTCAGCACCTGGCTGACGATCAGGCCGCCCGCGATGCAGATGCCGAGCGGCTGGCGCAGCTCCGAGCCCACGCCGGTGCCCAGGATCAGCGGCACCGCGGCGAACAGAGCCGCCAGCGTCGTCATCAGGATCGGCCGGAAGCGCAGGAGGCAGGCCTGGAAGATCGCCTCCCGGGGCTCCAGCCCGTCCTCGCGCTCCGCCTGGAGCGCGAAGTCGATCATCATGATGGCGTTCTTCTTCACGATGCCGATCAGCAGGACGATGCCGATCACCGCGATGATGTCGAGCGACAGGCCGAACAGCATCAGGCCGAGCAGGGCACCGATCCCCGCCGACGGCAGGGTCGACAGGATGGTGATCGGGTGGATGAAGCTCTCGTAGAGCACGCCGAGCACGATGTAGACGGTGACGATCGCCGCCAGCACGAGGAACAGCTCGTTGCCGAGCGCCGACTGGAAGGCGAAGACCGAGCCCTGCGGCACCACCCGGAACGAGGGCGGCAGGCCGATCTCGGCCTTGACCGTGTCGATCGCCTCGACCGCCTGCCCGAGGGCGGCGCCCGGGGCGAGGTTGAACGACACGGTGGTGGCCGGGAACTGGCCGAGATGCGAGATCAGGAGCGGCGCCCGCCGCTCGCTGATCCGCGCCACCGCGGAGAGCGGCACCTGCCCGTTGGTCGCCGTGGAGGAGGGCAGGTAGATCGCGTCGAGGCTGCGCAGGGTCGTGTGCAGCTTCGGATCGGCCTCCAGGATCACCCGGTACTGGTTGGACTGGGTGAAGATCGTCGAGATGATGCGCTGGCCGAAGGCGTCGTAGAGGGCGTTGTCGATCGTGGCCGGGGTGATGCCGTAGCGGCCGGCGGTGGGCCGGTCGATGGTCACGTAGGCGGCGAGCCCCTGGCCCTGGTGGTCGCTCGCCACGTCCGCCACCACGGGCGACTTCGCCAGCGCCGCGGTGAAGCGCGGCACCCAGGTCTCGAAATCGTCGATGTTCGGGCTCTCGAGGATGACCTGGTACTGGGTCGCCGAGACCGCCGTGTCGATGGTCAGGTCCTGGACCGGCTGCATGTACAGCCGCATGCCCGGCTCGTTCGCGACCGCCGCCGAGATCCGCCGGATGATCGCGCTGGCCGAGGCCGTGCGCTCATCCCGGGGCTTCAGGTTGATCAGCATCCGGCCGGAATTGAGCGTGACGTTCTGGCCGTCGACCCCGATGAACGAGGACAGGCTGGCCACGTCCGGGTCCTTGAGGACGATCTCGGCCATGCGCTGCTGGCGCTCGGCCATGGCCGCGTAGGAGACGGACTGGTCCGCCTGGGTGATGCCCTGGATCACGCCCGTGTCCTGCACGGGGAAGAAGCCCTTGGGGATCACCACGAACAGGTAGACGGTGAGCCCCAGCGTGCCGAGCGCCACCAGCAGAGTCAGGCCCTGGTGGTCGAGGACCACCCGCAGGGAGCGTCCGTACGACGCGATGGTGGCGTCGATGGCGCGCCGGCCGAGACGGGAGAGCACGCCCTCCCGGCGGCGGGTCTCGGCCTCGGGCACGTGCTTCAGGAGCCGCGCGCACAGCATCGGCACCAGCGTCAGCGAGACCACCGCCGAGATGATGATGGTGGCCGCCAGCGTGATGGCGAATTCGTGGAACAGCCGCCCGACCACGTCGCCCATGAACAGCAGCGGGATCAGCACCGCGATCAGCGAGACGGTGAGCGAGATGAT
>NZ_BACT01000091.1:0-8960 GCF_000333255.1 Methylobacterium sp. B1
CATCCACGTGGCGTGGGGTGCAAGCAGGGCGGACACCATCCGTGACGCTCTTCGGTCACAGGGCGACGAAGCGCGGGTCATCGCGCTCTCGGGCGACCTGAATTTCGGCCCCATCAATCCGCCGGACCCAGATGCTCGACACGCGTGGCTCAGAGCCGTCCTGCGACCCGATCCCTACGCCGACCAGCGCGAGGCAGAGGAGCCATGGATGGAAGCCACGTCGACCCGCGTGCATCCCGTCTATTGGGTTTGCATGAGCGACGCGACCGAGCACGCCAGTTTCCTCGAATTTGCGTTCCGCATGAATGGCCGCCCCTTCGACATCATCGACGCCACAGCCCTCGACTTCGTCACGCGTGACGGCGTCCGAAGGCCCTGGTCGCTCGGGATCATGCGTCGCGAGGACATCATCGCGTCCCGCCTGAGGGACAGGCGACGTGTCTTCTCTCGCTCCGAGTGCAATGCTGCCGCAGCGAGGTGGGCAGCATTGAGGAGCGAGGATGCACCGCTGCGCATCGTGCGCAATGGCCGCTTGGTATCGGCACCGCTGACACACTACGACGCCGTGCTCATCGCTCAGGCCGCGACAGACTGGGAGGTCGCGGCGAGGGTGATCGGTCGCACCTTGCACCACCTCGCCGTTGAGGTTGATCTGCCGGGTCAGGGCGTCAGCGATATCGTGCTGTTCGGTCGTATCCAGGCCCTCAGGGATGCGGGAAACCTTGAGATCAAGGGACCGGGACCGGGAATGCGCGATTACGAGATCAGGAAGCCCACCGCCGGTTTAACAGCCTGAGGTGTCAGATGAGGGGCGGCTGCCCGGCATCCGCATACCGAGGCTCTTGTAGCGGGTCTGGATGGTAGATTGAGCGGACGTCTCGTTCTGCGCCGCTGATCCTCCAAAGGAGACCGGCGGAAAACCACCCGACCCGGACATTCGTCCGGTCACGCGGATCACGTGCGAACCCCGGGCTCGGCCCGTTCGAGACCGAACCCCGGTCACGCAACCTCCGCGGCCGATCGAACCTTATCCGGCCGAGACCCGGAGACCGACCATGACCCAATCGCAGAAGCACGCGCTGATCGTCGGGGCCTCGCGGGGCCTGGGGCTCGGCCTCGTCGAGACATTCCTGGCCCGCGGCTGGCGCGTCACCGCCACACAGCGCAGGCCGTCCCCCGCCCTCGCCGGCCTCGGCTCGGAGGCCCTGCGCGTCGAGACCGCCGACATCGACGACGATCCCGGCGTCACCGCCCTGCACGACCGGCTGGCCTCCGAGCGCTTCGACCTGATCTTCGTGGTGGCCGGTGTCGCCACCCTGGCGCACGACCCGGCGCACGCGGTGCCCCGGGATGTCGCCGCGCAGGTCTACCTCACCAACGCGATCAGTCCGATCCGCTTCGCCGAGGCCTTCCTGGATCGCCTCGTCCCTGGCGGCAGCATCGCGCTGATGAGTTCGATCCTCGGCAGCGTCGGCCTGAACGAGACCGGTGGCTGGGAGACCTACCGGGCCAGCAAGGCGGCGCTGAACACCCTGGCGCGCAGCTTCGAGATCCGGCACCGGGCGGAGAACGTCTCCGTGCTGATCCTGCATCCGGGCTGGGTGCGCACCGAGATGGGCGGGGCGGAGGCCGACATCGACGTGGCGACCAGCGTCACAGGCCTCGCCGACGTGATCGGGGCGCAGCTCGGCCGGCCGGGCGCCCACTACCTCGACTACCGGGGCGAGACGCTGGCGTGGTGACGCGGTCGTCCTGACGGCCGCTCAGCGGCGCGGGTCGAGGGGTCGGCTGCGCCGCTCGATCACCACGGTCGGGCGGGTGCGGCGCTCGACCACCACGGTGCGGGGTGCCCGGCTCGGGCTCGCATGGGTCAGGATCCGCTCGGGGACGCGCTCCGGCTTGGCCTTCTTGGCCGCCAGGACGTGCGGGCGGACCTCGTCGGCCGGCAGGCCCATCAGGCCGGCGGCGATCTCGACCTGCTGCTCGACATCGTCGGCGAGGTCCTGCGCGGCGGCGACCGCCTCGTTCACCGTCGGCGGCTCGCGGCGGACGCGGATTGGCGGCAGGTCGGCGAAGCTCTTCTGTGTCTTCTTCACGGGGCGACTCGCGGTCTTCATAACCCTGAACATAGCGCCTTCCGCGCGGGTTGTGCAGTGCATCAAAAACGTGTGATGGGCGCCTTGGGCACATGTCTCGCGGATCCGGAACGGAGATGTGACGCGCCCTGGGGCATCCGGTGCCTCATCGGCCGGGCATCCGAGCAATCCGGCGGCGGAATCCGAGCCGTCCAGGCCCCCGTACCGCTCGGCGCGGCATAGTGGCGCAGAGGAGCGTCCGGAAGCGTCGCTCCGGCGCGACCGCGCTGACCCGCCCGTCAGCCCGGCAGGGTCGGATTCATGGTAGGATCTGCGCATGAGCGAACCCCTCGATCCCCGGCTGACTCCGGCCCGGCCGCATGTCGCCGATCTCCGCCTGCGGGACCGCGTCACGGCGGCGCGCTACGTCGCCGGTACGCCGCTGCGCGTGACCGCGCCGTCCGCGCCGCTGCGCCGCGAGCCCGATCCCGGCGCGGGGCTCGACACCGAGGCGCTCCTCGGCGACGCGGTCGATCTCTACGACGCGGCCGAGGGCTTCGCCTTCGTGCAGCTCGCCCGCGACGGCTATGTCGGCTACCTGCCCGCCGACAGCCTGGGCCCGGCCGATCCGGAGCCGACGCACCGCGTCACGGCCCTGCGCACCTTCCTGTACCCCGAACCGGACCTGAAACGGCCGGTCCTCGGGCATCTCAGCCTCGGCGCCCGCCTCGTGGCGACCGGTGAGTCGGGCGCGTATCTGGAGACCCGGGGCGGCTATGTGTTCGCCCGGCATTGCGCCTCCGTGGAGAGCCGCGAACCGGATTACGTGGCCACGGCCATGCGGCTGGCCGGGACCCCCTATCTCTGGGGTGGGCGCACCAGTCTCGGGCTCGACTGCTCCGGTCTGGTGCAGCTCTGCCTGGACATGGCGGGGCTGCCCTGCCCCCGCGACGCCGACATGCAGGAGAGGGCCCTCGGGCAGGCATTGCCCCTCGACCTCGCACACCTGCGCCGGGGCGATCTCGTGTTCTGGCGCGGCCATGTCGGGCTGATGCGCGATCCCGAGACGCTGATCCACGCCAACGGCCACCACATGGCGGTGGCGGCGGAGCCGCTGGCGGAGGCGGTCGCCCGCATCGAGGCGCACAGCTTCGGCGCCGTGACGGGCATCCGGCGGCTTTAGCCGGCTGTGCCGGCGCCCTGCGCATAGACGAGACGGGTGTCGCTCACGAAAACCGTCTGTCCCCCACCGCGGACGGCGCAGCGGCCCTGCGTGACGCTCTGCGAACGGCGCGGGTCCAATTCCCGCGGCAATCGTGCTACAGAGCGGCTCCGCTTCCCTCTTCCCGCCCGGTTCCTGGGCCAGTCCTGTTGACAGGACCGCCCCGCCCTCGCCACATCCCCCTCATGACCGTCGAAATCGCGACCACCGAGCCCGTTCCGGGCACCGCCGGCAAGCCGCCGCTGGAAATCCTGCTCTGCGCCCCCCGCGGCTTCTGCGCCGGCGTGGTGCGGGCCATCGATGTCGTGGAACGGGCTCTCGCCATCTACGGGCCGCCCGTCTACGTCCGTCACGAGATCGTGCACAACAAGTACGTGGTCGAGAGCCTGAAGCGGAAGGGCGCCGTGTTCGTCCGCGAACTCGACGAGGTGCCGGACGGCGGCGCCCCGGTGATCTTCTCCGCCCATGGCGTGGCGAAGACCGTGCCGGCCAACGCCGATTCGCGCGGGCTCACCACCATCGACGCCACCTGCCCGCTGGTGACCAAGGTCCACCGCGAGGCCGAGATCCATCACAAGCGCGGCCGCCACGTGCTGCTGGTCGGCCATTCCGGGCATCCGGAGGTGGTGGGGACCATGGGCCAGCTGCCCAAGGGCTCGATCACCCTGGTTGAGGATCTCGACCAGATCGCGGCTCTCACCCCCGACAATCCCGACAACCTCGCCTGGGTCACCCAGACGACCCTGTCGGTGGACGACACAAGGCACATCGTCGACGCCTTGAAGAAGAAGTTCCCGACCATCACCGGGCCGCACAAGGACGACATCTGCTACGCCACCACGAATCGCCAGGAGGCGGTGAAGCAGGTGGCCCCGCTGGTGGACGCCCTGATCGTCGTCGGCTCGTCGAACTCCTCGAACTCGCAGCGCCTGCGCGAGGTCGCCGAACGCGTCGGCTGCCCGATCACCCGTCTGGTGCTCCGCGCCGAGGAGATCGACTGGCCGGCCTTCGAGGGCATCCGCAAGCTCGGCCTGACCGCCGGCGCCTCGGCGCCTGAGGTGCTGGTGGAGGAGATCATCGACGCGTTCGCGGCCCGCTACGACGTGATCGTCGACACGGTCTCGACGGTGATTGAGGACATGGTCTTCCCGCTGCCGCGGGAGCTGCGCAGCGAGGCCGCCGAGTAGGCGGTCCAGGCCGACACGCGGGCCTGAGGCTCGGCATGCTCTATGCGGGGGCGCTTCGGCGCCCCTTGCCATGTTGACCTTCCGAAATCAGAGCGCGAACACGTGGCCGTCTACACCGAGGTATCCGACGCGGCGCTCGCCGACTTCCTGTCCGCCTACGCGATCGGCAGCCTGCTCTCCTTCAAGGGCATCGCCGAGGGGGTCGAGAACTCGAATTTCTTCCTGCACACCACCCAGGGCTCCTACATCCTGACCCTCTACGAGAAGCGGGTCCGGGAACAGGACCTGCCGTTCTTCATCGGGCTGATGGAGCACCTCTCGGCCCGCGGCCTCGCCTGCCCGCAGCCCGTGCGGGACCGGGCCGGCCAGGCCCTCGGACAGCTCTGCGGCCGCCCCGCCGCCATCGTGAGCTTCCTGGAGGGCGTCTCGGTCAAGACGCCGGGCGTCGAGCATTGCCGGGCGCTCGGCCGGGCGCTGGCCGAGCTGCACGCCGCCGGCCGGGACTTCCCGATGGTGCGGGAGAACAACCTCTCGGTCTCCGCATGGCGGCCGCTCTTCGCGCAGGCCGAGGACCAGGCCGATTCGGTCGAGCCCGGTCTCGCGGCGCGCACCCGGTCCGACCTCGCCGTCCTCGAGGCACACTGGCCGCGGAATCTGCCAAGCGGCGTGATCCACGCGGACCTGTTCACCGACAACGTCTTCTTCATCGGCGATGCCCTGTCGGGCCTGATCGACTTCTACTTCGCCTGCACGGACGCCTTCGCGTATGACCTCGCGGTCTGCCTCAACGCGTGGTGCTTCGAGGCTGACGGCACCTTCCACCGGGACATGGCGGCCGGGCTGATCGCCGGCTACGAGGCGGTGCGGTCGCTCGAATCCGCCGAGGTCGCGGCCCTGCCGATCCTGTGCCGGGGCGCCGCGCTCCGCTTCATGCTCACCCGGCTGGTGGACTGGCTGAACGTGCCCCCGGGCGCCCTGGTGAAGCCGAAGGATCCGCGGGAATTCGATCGCCGGCTCACTTTCCACCGGCAGGCCCAGGACGCGCGAGATTACGGGCGGCCGCGCTGAGGGCCCGGTGAGCACCGACGCGACCGGGCCGGGCGGCAAGCCCGCGGCCGAGCCGAAGCGCGTCACGATCTACACGGACGGCGCCTGCTCGGGGAATCCCGGGCCCGGCGGCTGGGGCGCGATCCTGATCTTCGGCGACACCCGGAAGGAGCTCTCGGGGGGCGAGGCCCACACCACCAACAACCGCATGGAGATCCTGGCGGCGATCGAGGCGCTGGAGGCCCTGAAGCGCCCCTGCCGCGTCGACCTGTTCACGGACTCCCAGTACCTGCGCCAGGGCATCACCAGCTGGATCCACGCCTGGAAGGCCCGGGGCTGGCGCACCGCCGACAAGAAGCCGGTGAAGAACGAGGATCTGTGGCGGCGGATCGACGCCGCCCGCGAGCGGCACGACGTGGCGTGGCACTGGGTGAAGGGCCATGCCGGCGACCCGCTCAACAACCGGGTCGACGCGCTCGCCGTCGCCGCGATGCTGCCGTTCAAGCGCCGCTGAGACCGGATCCGGGTTCAGCGCTCCGCGACCACGACCGCGCCCTCGTTTCCCGCTCGGCGGCCACGGCGGAGCGCCGTGCAGGACGCGCACGGCCGCGTCGGCCACATCGTGCGCGATGACGGAACGACGGTGCACGACCGGCTCCCGCCCGCTGGGCAGACGGCCGGGTCGATCGAGCACGGGACGATCCCTCCAGCAGGCCGCTCTTCGCCAACCGCTCGTCGAGGGCGATGGCGGGAGCCGGGTGGTCGAACGCCGTCAGATCGTCGATGGCGTCGCGGTCCGGAAAGCGCCTGTCGACGGTGACGCGCCCCCCGCCCGAGGCAACCCTCTCGACGCCGGAAGGCTGTCGCATCCTCACGAATGGGAAAGGCTATGGGGAAGGCTATCGTGCGGCCGCCCGGCGGAGAACCGATCAGGCGGCCCCTTCTCAGTCGGTCTCGCCGTCGAGACCCAACCAGTGGCGGCCGTCGCGAGCCAGGAGTGCGTCGGCTTCCTTCGGGCCGGCACTGCCCGCCGGATAGAAGGTCACCTCTCCCTGCGGCCAGCCCTTGAGCAGCGGATCGACCGCCGCCCAGCCGGCCTCGATGTTGTCGGCGCGCTGGAACAGCGTCGCGTCGCCGGTCATGCAATCGTAGAGCAGCGTCTCGTAGCCGACATTCGGCCGGTCGGCGAAGAAGTCCTTGTAGCGGAAGCCGGACCGGACCCGGCCGATCGCCATCTGCGGCCCCGGTACCTTGACGTTGAATTCGGTGCTGACCCCGTGATCGGGATCGATCTGGATCCGCATCACGGTGGGCGCGAGATCGGCGGTGGGCGTGTCCTCGAACATCTTGAACGGCGCCGGCTTGAACAGCACCGCGATCTCGGTGCGCCGCCCGGTCATGCGCTTGCCGGTGCGGACGTAGAACGGCACCCCGGCCCAGCGCCAGTTCTCGATGTTGAGCTTCAGGGCGATGTAGGTCTCGGTGACCGAGTCCTTCGCCACGTGCGGCTCGTCCCGGTAGGCGGGCACGTCGCGCCCCTCCGAGGTGCCGGCCGTGTACTGGCCGCGCACCGCATCCTCGGGCGGGATCGGCTTCACGGCCTCGGCGAGCTTGGCCTTCTCGGTGCGCACGGCCTCCGCGTCGAAGGAGTTCGGCGGCTCCATGGCGACCATGCAGAGGAGCTGGAACATGTGGTTCGGCACCATGTCGCGCAGCGCCCCGGTCGGCTCGTAGAAGCCGCCGCGCTCCTCGACGCCCACCGTCTCGGCCGCCGTGATCTGGATGCTGTCGATGTATTCCCGCCGCCAGACCGGCTCCAGCAGCCCGTTGGCGAAGCGGAACGCCATGATCGACTGCACGGTCTCCTTACCCAGGAAGTGGTCGATCCGGTAGAACTGGCTCTCGTCGCCCTGTTTGAGGATCCGGGCATTGAGCGCCCGGGCCGATTCGAGATCGGAGCCGAACGGCTTCTCGATCACCACGCGGCGGAAGCCGTCGCCCTCCTGCTTGAGCAGCCCGGCCTGACCGAGCCCGTCCACGATGGTCCCGAAGAAGCGGGCCGCCACCGCGCAGTAGAACACCGCGCTGCCGGTGACCCTCTGCTTCACGGCCGCGTAGGTCTCGGGCTTCTCGAAATCGCCCTTGAGGTAGTGGAGCCGGTCTCGGATGAAGCCCCAGCTCTTCGGGTCGATGTGGTCGGCGTGGAACTCCGAGGTCGGGTCCTTGCTGAACGCCTCCAGGGTCTGGGTGAGGTTGTCGCGCAGGGATTCGTCAGTGCCGTCGTTGTGGTCGATGCCGAGGATCGAGAAGCCTTCGGCCAGGAGCCCCGCGCCCGCGAGATTGTAGAGCGAGGGCATCAGCAGGCGCTTCGTCAGGTCGCCACCGGCCCCGAAGATCACCAGCGTACAGGGCGGTGCCGGCTGCGTGCCGCAGGCTGCCGTATCCTTGAGGGCTGTCGTCGGCTCGGCCATCCCTGACTCCCGTCTGGCTGCAGTGCGGCAAACCGGCCTGACAACCCGCTACGGCGAGGCCCGTTCCGGCGCCTATGGGGCTATGCTGCGCCGGGTCCAGGATCAAGGAACCCCGCATGCATACCCGGTTCCTCGAACCCTGAGCCCACAGCCACGTCTTCCGGGGCGACCGACACCGTCACGCCCTTCGACGCCGCCGGACCCTGGGCCGCTTTGCGACGTCGCGCCGATGCGGAGGGTTGCATCACCGGACGGCCTCGACCGGAAGCCGGCCGCCCGCGCCCGCAAATCCCTACTCGTCGGGGCGCACCGCCTGCCCGCCCCGGTCGATCGGCAGGCTCGGACCCTTCAGCTCGGAATCGCTCGGCAGCGAGCGCACGTCCCACCCGCCGCCGAGGGCGCGGATCAGCGTGACCGCCGCAGTGAAGCGGCTCAGCCGCACCTGGAGGGCGTTGACCTCGTTGTTCACGAGCAGGCTCTGCGCGGTCACCACCGTGGTGAAGTTCTGGGTGCCGGCCCGGTACTCGTTGAGGGTGATCTCCACGGCCTTGCGCGACAGGTCCACGGCGGTGTCCTGTGCCTTCTGCTGCTGGCCGAGGATACGCAGGGCCGCCATCTGGTTCTCGACCTCGGCGAAGGCGGCCAGCACCACCTGCCGGTAGCCGGCCACGGCAGAATCGTAGCCGGCCTCGGCCGAGCGCAGGGCCGCCGTGCGGGCGCCGCCGTCGAACAACACCTCGCTGCCGGAGGCCGCCACAGACCAGACCTGGTTGGCGGCCGAGAGCAGGCCGTTGCGGGTCGCCCCCGAGATGCCGCCCTGGGCCGAGATGGTCACGGTGGGGAAGAAGGCCGCCACCGCTACGCCGATGCGCTCGCTCTGCGCCTGGACGAGGCGCTCGGCCTGGGCCACGTCCGGGCGCCGTTCCAGGAGGTCGCCGGGGATGCCCACCGGCACGCC
>NZ_BACT01000090.1:0-12473 GCF_000333255.1 Methylobacterium sp. B1
CAGCTGCCCGGTGCGGGCCGTGGCGTTGCGGTCGATGAAGGCGGCGGTCGTCGCCCTCGGACCAGAGGCGGACATCCTCCGGCTCGGAGCCGCGGCCGCGGCGCCGGGTGACGATGCGCCCGGGCAGCCCTGCCAGGGTCCGGGTGGCGGGCGCGGAACCCCGCCGGGCGAGGTGGCGCAGGCCCATCAGCGCCTCGCCCGAGAGGTGGATGCCCGCGGCGCTTCCCGTTCCTCCCCCCTTTGCGGGGGCCCCGGCCGTCAGGCCGGGTCGGGCGAGGGGAGCGACGCTTCCGGACGGGTCGCGACGGGCGCCATTTCCCGATCCGTCGCGCTGCCCCGCTCCCCCGCTGCCGCGCAGGGTCTCCTCCCCCGCAGAGGGGGGCGGGGAAGCACGTCCCGGAATCCGGAGCCCGAACACCGTCAGAGCGCCCGCACCCGCTGCACCAGTTCGCCGACGAGGCCGCGCGCCGTCTTGCCCTCGGCGGCCGCCCGCCAGGTCAGGCCGATGCGGTGGGACAGGGCGTCCCGGGCGAGGTCCGTGACGTCCTCGGGGATGACGTGGTCGCGGCCCCGCAGCCAGGCCCGGGCCTTGCCGGCCATCATCAGCGCCAGGGTGCCCCGCGGCGAGGCCGGGTGCTCGATCATGGCGCGCAGGTCCGGGGCCGCCGCATCCGTGCGGGTCGCCGCCACCAGCCGCACGAGATAGTCCTTGAGGGCCGGCGACACGTAGGTGGAGAGCGCCGCCTCCCGGGCCGCGCGCACATCCGCCAGCGACAACCGCATGGTCATGGCGTCGACGTGGTGGGTGATCTCGCCCTCCACGAGGTCGAGGATCGCCCGCTCCGTGGTCTCGTCGGGCATGTCGACCACGACGTGCAGCAGGAAGCGGTCGAGCTGCGCCTCCGGCAGCGGGAAGGTGCCGGCATGCTCGATCGGGTTCTGGGTCGCCACGACCATGAACGGATCGGACAGGCGGTGGGTGGTCCCTGAGACCGTCACCTGCCCCTCGGCCATGGATTCGAGGAGCGCCGACTGCACCTTCGGCGGCGCGCGGTTGACCTCGTCCACCAGCACGAGGGCGTGGAACAGGGGCCCCGGCAGGAACTCGAACGTGCCGCTGTCCTGGCGCCAGACGGTGGTGCCGGTGAGATCGGCCGGCATCAGGTCCGGGGTGCACTGGATGCGCGCGAAGGAGCCGTCGAGCCCGTCGGCGAGCCGCTTGACCGCGCGGGTCTTGGCCAGCCCCGGCGCGCCCTCGATCAGCAGGTGGCCGCCGGTGAGCAGCCCGATCAGCAGGCGCTCGACGAGGCCGGCGCTGCCGATCAGGCCGCGCTCCAGCCCCTCGCGGAGCGCCATGACGCGGCCGTGCAGGGCGTCGTCGGGAATGGTGTCGGGCCGACGCTCGGCGAGGGCGCCGCTCATACGCGGACGCATCCTGTGCGGCAGGATCTTGCGCTGCGGGATCTTGCGCGGACCCCGTCCGCCGCTCGGGCCGTGTGCTGCATCCTGCACGTCTCCTCGACCGGGTCCCGAATTCTTAAGGGATCCTCAGGCTCTTGCCGGTGTGCCCGCTGCCCGGTGCGGCCGTCAATCCCGGTTCGGATACGCTTACGGATCCGGGCCGGGCCATGGTGTCACGGTTTCGTCACCTCCCCGCTCCCATGAGACCGCGGATGATCAGCTACACCGCCCTCCCCGAAGAACTGAAATCCGCCATCGGCCTGCTCGTGGCCTTCGTGCTCGGCACGATCATCGGGGCCGAACGCCAGTACCGGCAACGCACCGCGGGCCTGCGGACGGCCGTGCTGGTCGCGGTGGGAGCGAGCGCCTTCGTGGATCTCGGCATGCGGCTCACCGGCCCGGACGGGGGCGTCCGCACGGTGGCCTATGTGATCTCCGGCATCGGCTTCCTCGGCGCCGGCGTGATCATGAAGGAGGGCATGAACGTCCGCGGCCTCAACACGGCCGCGACCCTGTGGTGCTCGGCGGCCGTCGGGGCCTTCTGCGGTGCGGACCTGCCCCTGGAGGCCGTGTTCGTGATGGTGACGGTTCTGGCCTGCAACACCGCGCTCCGGCCGCTGGTGAATGCCATCAACCGCGCGCCGATTCGCGAATCCGCCACCGAGGCGACCTACGAGGTCCAGGTCACCACGGCGCCCGGCGAGGCCGGTCCGGCGCAGGATCTGCTGGTGGAGCGCCTGGAGGCTGCGAACTACCCGGTCGGCAGCGTCGAGGTGGAGGAGCGGGGCGAGACCGCGGTGGATGTGGTGGCGACCCTGACGGCCAGCGCCGTGAAGGCCGAGGAGCTCGATGCCGTCACGGCCGAACTGGCCCGCGCCCCGGGCATTCGTCACGCCACGTGGTCGGTCCAGACCGCCGACTGATCTGTTTTCGGCTCAAAGCTCGGTCCGTTCGACAGGAGCGACGGCTGGTTCCGACCTTCCTCGGCCGTACAATGCGGGTTGAGTAGGCCCGGTAAGCAGACGTGCAAAAGCTGGTACGCCGAAGCCGGTTTTGCGGCGGGGACGCACTGGGTATCGTTCGGATGTTGCAACGCACCAGTCTGGTGATGTACGAGGGGCCATACGACAGGACCCGGTGAAAGCCCGGGTGGCTCTTCCGGCCGCCGATCCGCCGGACCACGCAATCGACGGCGACCGTGTCGCGGACCTCAAAGGAGGCCGACCCGCCGTGTTGCGCCTCCCGCACGGGTTCGCGGACGTCGCGCGTGCGGGACGACGAAAGTCTCCCACCCATCATGAATCTCGTACACCTCCGGAGCGAATGGGCTCCGAACGTCACGCGTGAACTGCTGGCCGGTGCGGTGGTCGCCCTGGCCCTGATCCCCGAGGCCATCGCCTTCTCGATCATCGCCGGTGTCGATCCCAAGGTCGGCCTCTACGCCTCCTTCTGTATCGCCGTGGTCACCGCATTCGCCGGCGGCCGCCCGGCGATGATCTCCGCCGCCACCGGCGCCATGGCGCTCCTCATGGTCGGCCTCGTGAAGGACCACGGCGTCGGCTACCTGTTTGCCGCCACCATCCTCACCGGGCTCCTGCAGATCGTCGCCGGGGCCCTGCGCCTGGGCAACCTGATGCGGTTCGTCTCGCGGTCGGTGGTCACCGGTTTCGTCAACGCCTTGGCGATCCTGATCTTCCTGGCGCAGATGCCCGAGCTCCTCGGCCAAGGCACCACGGTCTACGTCATGACCGCCGTTGGCCTCGGCATCATCTACGGGCTGCCGTACCTGACCAAGGCCGTGCCATCACCGCTGGTGACCATCGTCCTGCTCACCGCCGTCTCGATGTACCTCGGCCTCGGCATCCACAGGGTCGGCGACATGGGGGCGCTCCCGAGCGAGCTGCCGTGGGTGGCCCTGCCACAGGTGCCGTTCACCCTCGACACGCTGTGGATCATCCTTCCGGTCTCGCTGACCTTGACCATGGTCGGTTTGCTGGAGAGCTTGATGACCGCGGCCATCGTCGACGAGATGACCGACACGACTTCGAACAAGAACCGTGAATGCGCCGGCCAGGGCGTCGCCAACATCGCTTCCGGGTTCCTCGGCGGCATGGCCGGCTGCGCCATGATCGGGCAATCGGTCATCAACGTCTCCTCCGGCGGCCGCGGGCGCCTCTCGACCCTATTCTCCGGTGTGTTCCTGCTGTTCCTCATCGTGGTGCTCGGGCCTTACGTGGCGCAGATCCCGATGGCGTCGCTCGTGGCCGTGATGATCATGGTCTCCATCAACACCTTCCAGTGGAAATCCCTGCGCACGCTGGTCACCCATCCGAAGGCGTCGAGCGTGGTCATGCTCGGCACCGTCGCGGTGGTGGTCGCCACTCACGACCTCGCCAAGGGCGTGCTGTTCGGCGTGATCCTGAGCGGGTTGTTCTTCGCCCACAAGGTCACGAAGTTCTTCGCCGTCCGGTCTTCCCGTGGCGAGGGCGACGTGCGGACCTACCGGATAACCGGGCAGATTTTCTTCGCCACGGCGGAAGCCTTCCACGCCGCCTTCGACTTCCGCGAGGAAGGGCTGACGGGCGTGGTGATCGACCTGCAGGCGGCACACTTCTGGGACATCTCGGCTATCAACGCTCTTGACCGGGTCGTCCTGAAGCTCCGCCACCATGGCATCACGGTCGACGTCGTCGGCATGAACGAGGCGACGGCAACCATGGTCGAGCGTATCGGCACTCACGATAAGCCCGGGGCGACGTTCGCCGTTGGCGGTCACTGATCCAACGGCAGGCCATCCTCGAATCGCGCTGGTGGTGCCGAGGATGGCCGATTCCCGGTAAACCCACTCAGAAGCAGTCAGGCTGCTTGCCATACCCAGCCGCCGTTCCGCACTCGACCCGTAGCGGACCTTGATCTCCTTCGCTCGTGCATGGCTTGGAAAGCGTCATGGAACCGCTCGCCGACCCCATTGCTCGCGCCCGCTCCACCGGCTCCGGCCACCCCCCGGAGGGTGGGTTCTCCGCCCTAACGCCGGAACTGGCTGTCTACGACCTCGACACAAGCCTGCGCTTCTGGTGCGATCTGCTCGGCTTTGGTGTCGCCTATGATCGACCGGCTGCCCGCTTTTCCTACCTTGTACGAGGCCGCGCGCAGATCATGCTGTGCCAGCGCAATGGTCGCTGGGATACGGGGACGCTGGAGCGCCCTTACGGACGTGGCGTGAACTTCCAGATCATGGTCGATCAGCTTGCGCCGATCCTGACGGCGCTCGCCACGGCGGGATGGCCGCTCTTCGAAGAACCGAGCGAGGCTTGGTATCGGACCGGACCGGTGGAGGGCGGACAGAGGGAGTGTCTCGTCCAAGACCCCGATGGGTATCTCGTGCGCCTCGCCGAGAGCCTCGGGCATCGTCAACCGGAGTAAGGTCCGCTACCAACCCAAACGGGCCTTCCGTTCCCGATCCAAGTCGGTCGCCGTCGATGGATTGGAGCATTCTCGGAAGCAGATCTAGGTCGCGTCTTTATCGAGTGTGGTTGTCTCCGCAGCACGCAAGTCGTGGCGCTGGTCTGAAGCGTAGGCATTGATGATCCCTGCCAGCAGACCGGGAAAGCGTGCCTCCACCTCGATCCAGCGGGAATGGTTGCGCACTTCGACGCCGTGACGTTCGCTGCGGATCAAACCGGCCTCGCGCAGAACCTTGAAGTGGTTGGACAGCGAGGATTTCGGGATGACCCGGTCCCCAACTGCCGAGACTGCCGAGCAGGCCTCGACACAGCCCGCCTGCATGATCTTGGCGAAGATGGCCGCGCGGCTCGGATCGGCGAGCGCGTGCAGGATCGCCTCCGGACGCACGTCATCGATAGCGGGGTGAAACAGGGGTCTCATATTTCGTCCATATGGGGACTTGAACGACGCTCCATTAGTTCCGAAGTTCCGAACTATGGGTCTAAGGCTGCCATCCCGGAGCCGGTCCCAGTCGGAGATAGCACACATGTCGAAGCTTGAGGGCAAGGTCGCCGTCGTGACCGGAGCATCCAAAGGCATCGGTGCGGCGATCGCCAGAGCGTTGGCCCAGGATGGCGCCGCTGTGGTGGTGAACTACGCGTCCAGCAGGGCCGGGGCTGACGCCGTCGTGGCGGCCATAACCTCGGCTGGCGGCAGGGCCATCGCGGTCCAGGGCGACGTGTCCAAAGCGTCCGAGGCGCAGGGTGTGATCGAGGCGGCGGTGCGGGAGTTCGGGCGGCTCGACGTGCTGGTCAACAACTCCGGCATCTACGAGTTCGCGGCGATCGAAGAGGTCACAGAGGAACACTATCGCCGCCAGTTCGACGTCAACGTGCTCGGCATTCTGCTGTCGACCCGGGCGGCCGTGAAGCATCTCGGCGAAGGCGCGAGCATCGTGAACATCTCTTCGGCGATCACGCACGTGCATACGCCGGCGGCGGCGGTCTACGCGGGCACGAAGGGCGCGGTGAACGCGATCTCGGGCGTCCTCGCCAATGAGTTGGCCCCGCGCAAGATACGCGTGAACGTGGTCAGCCCCGGCTACGTGGTGACCGAAGGGACGCACACGGCCGGCATATCCGGCTCGGAGATGGAAGCCGGGATGGTCGCACAGACACCTCTCGGCCGCGCCGGCCACCCGGATGACATCGCGGGCGTCGTGACGTTCCTCGCGTCCGATGACGCGCGCTGGCTTACCGGCGAGAACATCACCGCCAGCGGCGGTATTCGCTGAAACACAACGACTAGACCTGCGCGCACGGGCCAGACAGGGGCTGCGCGCAGGAGCGCAACGCAGGACGAGTGGTGTCGAACTACGTCAACCCTTCGATAGCGTCTGCTTTGCTGTCTCTCGCACCGGAAGCAGACCCTCGGCTGTCCACCCCCAGCGGTCATTTGGGGGCGACTGTCGACGGGACTGGAACTGGCCGAAAGCGGCCGGTCCGCTTCGGCGCAGGCCCGCCGGAAAGCGGATGGCCCGCTATCGACCCGACGTCGCCCGTGAGGCCGGATCGTGCGGTCCCCGGAAGCGGACGAAGGCGCCCTCCTTCCGGCGGGGCCAGCGTGATGAGGAAAGCTACAACCAGAAAGTAAAACGAGGTTGTATTAAATACAACGGACGTTCCTATCAGAATGTATCGACGCGTCGTGCTCTCTGGGCTCGCAAAGCGGGCGACGTCCGGATGGCAGCCGCCCGCCCTCACGCCTCTCTCCGCCAGGAATCTCGGACCATGATCACCCGCGCCCTCGACGCACTGTGCCTCAGTGCCCTGGGTTCGACGGCCTTGGGATGGGCGGTGCGCACGGTCGTCATCGTGGCATCCCGGACTGTCGCGCCCCGCAGCGAGGCTGCCGGCGGCCGGCCCGGCCCGATGGCGCCGGCCCGGTAGGCAAGAGGATCGGTGAACGGCGACGCGGCTCAGGCCGCCCGGGCGAGATCCCCTTCGATCGCGGCGAGCGCCCGCTCCAGCGCCGCGAAGCAGGCCGGATCGAACGCTGTGCCGACATCCGCCCGCATGATGCCGAGCGCCTTCTCAAGCGGCATGGCGGCCCGGTAGGGTCGGTCGGCGGTCAGCGCGTCGAACACGTCGGCGACCGAGACGATCCGGATCTCGGGTACGATCGCATCGCCTTTCAGCCCCCGTGGATAGCCCTTGCCGTCCAGCCGCTCGTGATGGCCGCCGCCGATACAGGCCATCTCGTGAAACACCGCCACGCGGGCCAGGATGGTCTCCGACAGGGCGGCGTGATTGCGCATGTCCTGCCACTCGGCATCGTCCAGCTTGCCGTTCTTGTCGAGGATCGCGTTCGAGACCCCGAGTTTGCCAATGTCGTGCAGGAGCGCGGCCCGCTTGAGCCAGCGGCGGCGTTCCGCAGTAAAGCCGAGTTCGGCCGCGATCATATCGGCGTAGACCGCGACCCGCTCGGAGTGGCCGGAGGTGAAGGGGCTCTTGGCATCGATGATCTGGGCGAACGCGCGGGCGATGTCGTCGAGGTAGTCCTCGTCCACCGCGATCGGGCTGACCGGTGCCAGGGCGAACACCGCCGCCTCGACCTCATCCGAACCCAGAACCTCCCAGAAGCCGGGTTCGGCCGCGACCGCTTCGAAGCAGGCGACGACCTGCGGGTCGAACCATGTGCCAGAGCGCGCCCGCACCTCGGCGATCGCGGCCGAAGGGCCAGCTGCGGCGTGGAAGACGTCGACCACCTGCGCGAGCAGCGCCACACGGGCGTAGAGCGGGATCGCAGCGCCCGTGAGGCGGTCCGGCCGGCCGCTGCCATTCCAGTGCTCGTCCAGCGCGTGGATGGCGTCGCAGACGCTCGTCGAAAAGCGGAGCTGCCGGGCGATCGCGGCACCGCGCTGGCAGCGGGTCTGTATGAGCTCGTCGGCGATCGCTCCGCCGTTCTGCAAGATGTTGAGCACCGCGCGGAACCGTTCGGCCAAGCCTGCCTTCAAGCCCGTGTGAGCGAAGACAAATCCCAGCACCTTCGGCAAGCTGTCGCTCACCGTCTTGAAGTCACGTTTGAAGCTGAGATCGTCGGATAGATAGAGTTCGCAGATTCGCGCGGCGTTGCTTGAGCAGCCGAGATCCTTCAGCATGATCGTATGGTAGAGTTCCCATAGCTGAAGGTCGGGCAGGCCCATCGCGCGGCCGATGTGGAAGCCGATCCATGTCGCACGAATGCAATGCCCCACGGGCTGACCTTCCGTCAGATCCAGGGCATGGCTCAAGGCACCCAGGATTTCCGACAGGTGTACGGTCTGTGTCTCTGCGTCACCGCTCGCCACGATTCGCATTGGTATAGCCCAAACTCGTGCCTTATAGGCCGAATGACTATCTCCCAAAAATAATGAAACCGTTCATCGACGGTCGTTCCCATGCGTCCTCATCTCGGCCGGGGACCGCCGCAAAACCACCCTGAGCGTTGGGGTGGACATCCCCCGACGGCATCGCTGTGCCAGAGCGGCGGTGTTGCGACACCCCTGCAGGCGGCGTCCCCAGGTGGGGTGAGCACCGGCGGGATCGATCCGGTCGAGTCGGTTTTCCAGGGTCACCGCTCGGATGCGAGTGGCACAGCCGTGTGTCGCACGATGCTGCGGCGTGATCCGGGACTGGCGTTCGTCGCGACACCTCCCCGATGCATGGGCGCGATGGAGATCTGCGCCGGTGCTCGTCACTGGGCATGCGGGATAGACTTGGCCGGTCACGACACGCGGCTCATCCCTTCGGCATGCGTGAAGCCGTTCGCGAAGCGGCAGAAGAGCGCCATGGCCGACGCGGAGGCGATCTGCGGCGCGGCGCCCGACGCTGCGGTTCGCCCGGGGATCCCGACACAGCTGGGGCGAGGTCGGCCGGCATGCTGTCGCGCCAGCCGCGCATGCGGGTCGCCGTCGCCCTGGCGGACATGATGGCGCGGATCGTCTGGGCGTTGATGGCCCACGGGGCGCCTGCGGAACTCCGGCCACGGCGTAACCGCCATGCCGCGAGGCGGGAGGGATGCGGGGACGGTCGTCCATCGCCCCGCCGTCACGCCTTGTTCGCCGCGGGAAGTCCGAAGCATCGGGTGCCGCTCGCGCACGGTCCATGCACCGGCAAAGCCGAAGCCCTTCACCGGCAAAGCCGAAGCCCCTGCGCAGCCCCCGCATGCCGTCCGAGCCGCAGATCATGCGCGGGCTCTGGGGATGGGGTGGCGGGGATGGAGCGGCGGGCTCGGCGGCTAGGCCCAAGGACCCGTGAACCCGCGCGTTCGCGCGTGCGACACGCCCGCACCCGTCACGCCGGGTCAAACCCGCTCGACCCCACGCTGGGACCGACCGTCCCATAATCCTCCGGCGGCCGCTCTAAACGCAGCATTAACCTTGTTCAGTGATTTGCTGGATCCTTGAAAGCTTCGCGGGGTCCGTACCTGCCGCCGCGCAAGGATGGCAAATCATGCGGCTGATCGTCGGCACACTGATCGTCTTCGTCTGCGTGTTCGGCAGCTACGCGGCGATGGGTGCCCACTTGGCAGTCCTTTGGCAGCCGTTCGAGTTTGTCATTATCCTCGGTGCAGCCATCGGTGCCTTCGTCATCGGCAACACAGGGCCGGTGCTTAAGGCCGTGCCCGCCATGCTGGGCACACTGATGAAGGGCCCCAAATACACGCAGAACTCCTATGTCGAACTGCTGGGGATGCAGTATTCACTGTTCAAACTCGCGAAGCAGAAGGGTTCGATGGCGCTCGAGCCGCACATTGAAAACCCGGGCGAGTCGACGCTGTTCAACGCCTTTCCGACCTTTGCAGCGAATCATCACGCGGTCGAGTTTGTCTGCGACTACATGCGCATGGTGTCGCTGGGTGCCAACAACGTCCATGAGATCGACGCTCTCATGGATCAGGAACTGGAGACGCACCACCAAGAGCAGGAGCGGGTCGTGTCTGCCATGCAGGCGCTCGCCGACGGAACACCGGCGCTCGGCATCGTCGCCGCCGTGCTCGGCGTGATCAAGACGATGGGGGCGATCAAGGAGCCGCCGGAGGTGCTGGGGCATCTGATCGGCGGCGCGCTCGTCGGCACCTTCTTTGGCGTCTTCGTCGCCTACGGCTTCTTCGGGCCCATGGCGCAGTCGCTCAAGAGCCTCTTCGAGGCCGAATCCAAATACTACCTTTCCCTCAAGGCGGGTCTGCTCGCCCACATCGGCGGCCAGCCGCCGGTCATGGCGATAGAATTTGCCCGCAAGTCTCTGATGAGCGACGTCCGCCCGACCTTCAGCGAAGTGGAAGCGGCAACCGCCGCTCTGCCCGCCCAGATCTGACCCGCTATCCGGCAGGGATTCGATGACCACGATCATCATCAAGAAGGTCAAGAAGGCCGCTCACGCCCATCACGGCGGGGCCTGGAAGATCGCCTATGCGGACTTCGTGACCGCCATGATGGCGTTCTTTCTGCTGATGTGGCTGATCAGCATGACGACGCAGGAGCAGAAGATCGGTTTGGCGGAATACTTCTCGCCGGCGGCTTTGAGCCCTGCAACCAGTGGCGCGGGCGGGATCCTGTACGGCACCGCCCTGGACACGTCAGGCAACAAGCCGTCCACGCCCCGCGACGCGGAGCGGGGTTCTGCCGAGCGGGAGGACAGAGTGCGCCCGACCAGTCCGGGCCGCACCAGCGATCTCGATGCCAGCCGCCCGGCCGCCAGCACGGAGGTGAACTACAGCGCCATAGCCAGCCTCCGGCAGGCGCTCCAGACGATGCCCGACATCGCCGAGCTGTCGAAGAACATCGTGATCGAGCAGACCAAGGAGGGCGTGAACGTGTCCCTCGTGGACCAGGACGGCCGCGCCATGTTCCGCGAGGGCTCTGTCGACCCCTACGAGCGCACCCGTCGCGTGCTGGAGGCGCTCGCGCCCGCCCTGCGCCGGCTGCCCAACAGCCTGTCGATAACCGGCCACACGGCCGCCGCACGCCCGGGTTCGGCGCGGACCGCCGAACCCTGGAATCTCACCGCCGGGCGTGCGCTCGCCGTGCGCGAGATCCTGTCGGGTGCCGGGGTTCCCAACGACCACTTCTCGTCCGTGGTGGGACGCGCCGACACCGAGCCGGTTTTCCCCGACAATCCCTACATCGCGCCGAACCGACGGGTGACGATCACTCTGCTCAATGCGAGCCCGCCGGTGCCCCCGAACCTGCTTCGTTGACGACGAGGCGCCGCGCCGCCTCGGACGACAACGGCGAATCGCCGTCGAGGCCGCCCATCGGATCATCGTGGCGCATCACGCGCTTTGCACAGGACCACAGCCGAGGATCAGGTAGTACAGGAAGACCAGCCGGTGCATTGAATCGTACGGGATGCCGAAGGTCGCCGCGAATCCGTCGTCGCCCGCCGTGAACGGGATCCCGAAGAAGGTCGCCCGCGGGATCGACGAGATGCCCGCCCCGCCGCCGGTCACGTCGGTCCAGTTGATCAGGACGAGGCGGATGATCTCGCCGAAGGCCAGGGTGACGATGGCCAGATAGTCGCCGCGCAGGCGCAGCACGGGAAAGCCGAGGATCATCCCCCACAGGCCGGCGAACAGGCCCGCCAGCGGCAGGCAGACCCAGAACGACAGGCCGAAGGTGGTCGAGAGCAGGGCGTAGGAATAGGCGCCGACCGCGTAGAAGGCGACGTAGCCGAGATCGAGGAGACCGGCGAGGCCGACCACGATGTTCAGGCCCCAGCCGAGCATCACGTAGGTGAGGATCAGGATGCCGAGGTCGATCCAGTAGCGCGCCGAGGACAGGCCGCCGGTGGCCGCCGCCGCGATCATCGGCAGCGTCAGGGCGATGCCGATGAACAGATAGAGCCCGACCTTCGAGGTCTTCTGGCCCGCATCCGGCTCGCCGTGGACCGCCTCGGTGGCCTGGGACGGGGAGGGGGTCAGCGCCCGCCGGGCGTCACGGCGCAGCAGCACGAGGCGCTGGACGAGCCGCGCCACGAAGATCGCCGCGCAGAGCGCCGCCACCAGTCCCCAGCGCGGAACGAGCACCAGCTCGGTCCCGGGCCCGGGATCGGTGCGGTAGGCGATGATCGGCACGCAGAGGCCGAAGGTGACGAGGGCGTACAGGGCGGCGTCGCGCAGGATGCCGGCCATCGCGGAGTCGGGAAGCGCAGCCTGAGAACGGGCCATCAGACTTTCTCGACCTCGGGCCGGCCCAGGATGCCCGAGGGCATGAAGATCAGGACGATCGCCAGGATCGAGAAGGCGGCGACGTCCTTGTACTCGATGGAGAAGTAGGCGGACCAGAAGGTCTCGATCAGGCCGATGATCAGGCCGCCGAGAACCGCGCCGGGCAGGGAGCCGATGCCGCCGAGCACCGCCGCCGTGAAGGCCTTCACGCCGGGCACGAACCCGTCCGAGAACGACACGACGCCGTAATACATGAGGTAGAGGACGCCGGCGACGGCCGCCAGCGCGGCGCCGAGCACGAAGGTCAGGGAGATCGTGCGGTCGACGTCGATGCCCAGCAACGCCGCCATCTTGCGGTC
>NZ_BACT01000089.1:0-1791 GCF_000333255.1 Methylobacterium sp. B1
GGCCGCCAAGCACCGCGCCGGTGCGGGCGAGATGGGCCATCAGAGCCGATTCCCCCGCCCGGGCCCAGTCGCCCAACGGCGCCGAGCGCCACGCGGCGCGGAGCGCCAGCAGGACGACCACCGGGATCGCCAGGAACCACCAGGGGCGCAGCAGCGCGAAGGCGTCGAGGAAGCTCATCGGGCGGCGTCTCCCACCCGGATCCCCTCATCCCGAGGTGACCGCGCAGCGGGCCTCGAAGGAGGGCTCCAGGGATCGCGCGGCCGGCGGGAGGGCTCCTTCGAGGCCTCCGCTGCGCTCGGGCACCTCAGGATGAGGGCGTGTGCCGGACAGGCGGCGAAACGTGGATCCATCACGCCCCCCTCCGGCTGGCCAGCAGGGCGGCGGCGGCCAGCAGCGCCAGGGCGGCCGGCCAGGGCCAGAGGTCCCGGCGCAGGGGCAGGGGCGGAGCCAGGGCGCGGCCGCCCTCAAGCCGGTCGATGGCGTCGGCGACGCGGACCAGATCCTCGGTGGTGCGCACCCGGAACGCCTCGCCGCCGCTCGCCTGCGCCATGTCGCGCAGGGTCTCGGTGTCGACCACGTCCTGCTCGCCATCGGCATCGGCCATGTCGCGGGGCCCCAGCGCGATGGTGTAGATCTTGATGCCCAGCGTCTTGGCGAGGTCCGCCACGTCCTTGGGGGCGGTCTGGCCGGCATTGTTGGCGCCGTCCGAGAGCAGGATCACGGCTTTCGCGGCCTTGGCACCGGACTGCCTCCCGGCGGCGGCCTCGCCGTCCGCATCCCGCGGGTCCAGGCGGCGCAGGGCGAGGCCGAGGCCGTCGCCGATCCCGGTGGAGCGGCCGCTGATGCCGATCGTCGCCTCGTCGAGGGCGCGGGCGACCGCGGCGGTGTCGAAGCTCAGGGCCGCCGCCACGTAGGCCTGGTCGGCGAAGATCACGAGGCCGATCCGGTCTCCGGCCCGGCGGCGGATGAAGTCGGTGCCGACGCGCTTGACCGCGGTGAGCCGGTTCACGGTCTCGCCGTCGAGGGCGAAGTCGCGCCGCTCCATCGAGCCCGACAGGTCCATGGCGATCATGATCTCGCGGCCCGAGGCCGGGAGCGCGGCCGCCGGCATGACGAGGCGCGGGCCCGACAGGGCCGCCACCAGGGCGATCCAGAGCGTCCAGGTCAGCAGGGCCCGCCGCCGCCCCCGGGCCGCGAGGTCGGCGCCGGAGCGCGTCCCGCCCACCAGCGTGCCGGGCACGCGCAGGGCGCCGCTGCCGCCCTCGGGCTCGGCCGGGATCAGGCGGGCGGCCAGCAGGGGCAGGGGGAGGGCCAGGAGCGCCCAGGGCGCGGCGCAGTCGAAGGCCGACAGGAGGGCGCTGAGCCACGCGGGCAGGAACGCGCTCATGCCCGCAGCCGTCCGATCAGGCGGCCGAGTTCGGCGTCCAGGGCGTCCAGGTCGGGATCCTGCCGCCTGTACAGCCCGTCGGCGAGCACCCGGCCGGCGCCCCGGGTGAAGAAATCGGTCCTGAACAGCGCGTCCAGGCGGGCGGCCCAGTCGGCGCCCGTCGCCCGGGCCTCGGTCTCGCCGCCGAGGGTCCGGCCGAGACGGCGCAGGAGCCGGGCCTGGGCGACGAGGCGCGCCTCCGGATCGAGGTTCCGGCTCCGGGCGAGTTCGGCCAGCGCCGCTCGGCGGATACCGGCCCGCGCCCGGCCGCGCCCGTAGCGGACAAGCCCCACCAGCAGGGCGGCGAGGAAGCCCAGAGCCGCCGCGGCGACGACCTCGCCCGCAGGGCGCCGGCGCGCCGCCG
>NZ_BACT01000088.1:0-2628 GCF_000333255.1 Methylobacterium sp. B1
GGACGGGCCGCCGCCTGCAGCGCGCGCCGGGTCGGGCGGGACAGGCGCAAGGAGGGCCGGCCCAGGCCGAAGCCGATCAGCGCCAAGCCCAGCCCGAAGGCGGCCAGCGCCGAGGCGGCGACCACGAGCGGCGAGGGGATCGCGGGGGGCGCCCGGTCGGTCTCCCGGTCGGGCAGGCCGCCGCCGATCTGCCGGGCCGGGATCTCGGTCTCGCGCATGGTGCGGGTGTTGGTGTCGAACCACGGGATCGCGATGGCGTCGAGGGGGATGATCTCCGGCACGCCGGGCTTCACGTCCCACTGGTAGGTGGCCCGCGCCACGGGGCCCGAGGGGGTCAGCAGGGTCTCGCGGGTGACGGGGCCCGCGAAGGTGATGATGCCGCGCGTGCGCATGACCGGCCGGGGCGGCAGGCCCTCCGCGACCATGCCCTGCGCCTCCAGGGTGACGATCCGGCGGGTGGTCTCGCCGACCTTGATGGTCTCGGGATCCGGGCTCCAGGAATCGGTGATCGCCACGTCCTTGGCCGGCAGCCACCAGGGCTCCTTGGCGTCGGGGCCGCCGCTGGGCTCGGTCCATTGTGCGACCGGGAAGGGGATCGGCTTCGAGCGCACCTCGACCACCCGCCGCTCGCCGACATCGTTGACGGTGAGCTTGTGGGTGAACGGCTCGATGGTGAACTGCCCGGCATGGTGTGGGAAGACCGCCACGGTGCGGTCGAACGCGATGGCGCTCTGGCCGTCGGGAAGCTTGGTCTTGCTCCAGTGATCCCGGCCGAGCTGCGTCCAGGAGAAGTTGGCAAGGGAGGGCTGCACCACCTCCTCGAGCAGGATCGGCTGCTTGTAGACCCCGTGGATCTTCAAGAGCACCATCTCGCGGGAGAAAGGCGCGCTGTTGCCGTTCAGTTCGGCGGTCACCGTCAGGGTGAGGTCGCCCGGCTCGATCTCCGCGCGGGCGGGGAGGGGAGCGAGGAGGGGAGCGAGGAGGAGGAGCGCGCGGGCGCGCCTCTCGAAGATCCCAGAAAAACTCACCACGGGTTGCTCCCGGCGGGAATCGCGGTGCCGGCCTCGACCCGGCGGGTCTGCTCGGCGCGCAGGCGCAGCTTGAGATAGCGGCCGGGATCGTCCGGCAGGGTCTGGAGCCAGAGCCGGTCCGGTCGGATCTCGTGGGCCTCGAAGCTCTTGGTCACCCGGCGGACCTCGCGCTCGGGCGCCTCGGCCACCATGGCGGAACCGCCCCCGGTCCGGCCCCGGCCCGCCGCGTCGCCGGCCGAGCCCCGGGCCTGGCCCTTGCCGGTGTCGATCGATTGCTGCTCGGCCTTGCCCCGGCGGGACACCTTGCTGTTGCCGGGCAGCGACGCGCTGGCGTTCGATTCCTTGTTGCCGGCGAGCCCCTCGCCGCTGGAGGCGGCGTTGATGTCGTTGTTCTGGTCCTGGTTGGCGGTGTTGTTGTAGCGGGCGCCGTACTGGGCGGTGCCGTTGGCGATGCCGCCGCCGGGCCCGCGATCGATCACCTCGGCCCGCATCCGGGCGATCAGCGAGCGGTTGGCCTGGGCGTCGGCATCGCGGGGGTTGAAGCGCAGGGCCTCGTCGTAGGCCGCCAGCGCGCCGTCGAGGTCGCCCGCCTTCGCGAGCGCGTTGCCGAGATTGTAGCTCGCGCGCCGCCCGCCGGTGCGGAACAGCGCGATCGCGTCCGCGTAGCGGCCGGCCTCGTAGAGCGCGGCGGCGCGCCAGGCCGGATCGACGAAGACGTCCGCGGCCAGCCCCGGCAGGCCGAGGCCCATCAGCAGGCGCCCGAAGCCGGTCCGGGGCTGCGAGACGGCGAGCAGCGCCAGGAGGCCGATCCCCGCCAGCGCCAGGCCGGCGATCCGGGCGCGGCGGCGCCAGCGCGGCGGCAGGCCGGCGCGGAGCGGGACGGCGAAGCCCATGTCGGGGAGGGTGAGCCGCATCAGGCGCTCCTGCGGAACAGGACCAGGACCGGCAGGGCCGCCAGCAGCAGCAGCCAGCGCCCGAGATCCGCATAGGCCAGGACGCCGTAGCCGCCCGCCGCGAGGTGCTGACTGAGCCCGGCGCCGACCGCGTCGAGCACCGGGCCGGGGGTCGCGATGTCGGCGACGGTGCCGCCGCCGGCCCGGACGAGGGCGTCGAGGGCGGCCCGGTCGGGCTTCGGTGCGCCGGGCGGCAGCGGCTTGTCGGCGGGGACGAACAGCGCCTGGAGCCGCCAGCCGTGCTCGGCGATGGCGCGGGCCTCGCGGGTGGCGGCCTCGCCGATGCCGTCGCCGTCGCTGATCAGCACCACGTCGGCCGCCACGACGTTGGCCTCCGCCAGGGTGCGGCGGGCCAGCGCCAGCCCGCGCTCGGGATGGGTGCCGCGGTCCGGCACCGTGTCGGCATCGAGGGCGAACAGGGTTGTGCCGAGGCTGTCGCGGTCGGTGGTGGGGGAGGCGGCGAGGTAGGCGTCGCCCGCGTAGACCACGAGGGCGACCGCCCGGGTGCCGGCGGCCTCGGCGACGGCGGCGGCGGCCTGCCGGACGCCCTGGAGGTTGCCGCCCTCCGTGACCGAGCGGGACAGGTCGACGACGATCACGGTCTCGTCGAGGTTGCGGAGGTCCGCCCGTCCGCCCGCTCCAAC
>NZ_BACT01000087.1:0-6777 GCF_000333255.1 Methylobacterium sp. B1
TGGACGCCCGCCGCCACGCGCTTTTGTCAGTGAGAGCCGGAAGGCAGTCCGGAAGCGTCCATGGAACCAAGGAAAGAACCGGGGTCTTTCGCCAGAGGCCACCCGACACCTGACGATCACCGGGCAGGACGGCGGTCATCGTCCGTTCACCGGCCTGGAGGAGCCGCATGACCGACGCCCCAGAGCCGCCGGAAGCACCATCCGGGAAGATGGCCCTGCTGGTGGCCCTCACTCTCGCGGCCGTCGCCGCCGCCGCCTATGTCCTGATCCGTATGGATTAGTCCGGCCGTCGCCGCGCCGACGGACGATCCCGCTCCGTCGCTACAGGATTCGACAGCTCCCGTAGCTGACCTTGATCGCATTGCGCTCCTCGGGATTGAGCTGCGCCTCGACGAAGTTCAGCTTGTTCAGGTCGATCAGCAGGAAATAGACGCCGTGCTGCTCGGCCAAGTGGAGCTGCTGACGCCGCTGGGCTTCGGCAACGCCACCGTGGTGGTCGCCGTACCCCAGGCCTGGATCGACGTGCGCGACATGTCCGACCTCGACGAGGTCGCCGCCGGCATGCGCACCCGCCACGGGCGGCGCCTGCGGGTCGCCACCAAATACGTGAACCTGACCCGCCGGTTCTTCGCCGAGAAGGGCGTCGCCGATTACCGGATCGTCGAGAGCCTCGGCGCCACCGAGGGGGCGCCGGCGGCGGGCTCGGCCGAGATCGTGGTCGACATCACCACGACGGGGGCGACGCTCTCCGCCAACGCCCTGAAGGTGCTGGACGACGGCATCATCCTGCGCTCGGAGGCGAACCTCGTCGCCTCGCTGAAGGCGCCCTGGGGCGAGGGCCAGCGGGCGGCGCTCCGCACCGTGCTCGGCCGCATCGCCGCCGAGGAACGCGCCCGGACCACCCGGGAGGTGCGGGCCGCCCTGCCGGAGAGCGGCACCATCGACCTCGCCACCCTGGCGGGCCTGCACGAGGCCGAGCTGCCCTACGGCGCCCCGAAGGGCCCGGAGGGCGAGATCGTCCTGCGCTGTCCTGAGGGCGCGGTGTTCGACCTCGCCGGCGCCCTGGTCGAGGCGGGGGCGCGGGCCGTCACGGTGCGGCGGGTCGACTATGCCTTCGCGGCCGAGAACCCGCTGGCGGAGCGGCTGCTGGCGCGGCTCTGAGGAGGGCGGACCGTCGTGGTGGTGTCCGTGCGGAGCACCGCGACGGCTACGGGCCCTGCTTGGCGAATTCGGACAGTACCCCGCGCAGCACCTTGAGCCGCCCGTCGTAGGCGGCTGTCAGGCAGGCGACGTCGCCGCTGCAGGCGCGCCGCTCCGTCAGCCACGCCTCCTGATCGTCGCGCAGCTTGGCTTGGCCGCCCATGGGCAGCACGCTCTTCAGGATCTCGAACCGGGTCGCCATCTCGACGTCCCGGTCGTTGAGCGGGAGATGGGCACAGATCGCCTTCTCGTCCGGAGCCTCGGCCCTGTCGCACGGAAAGCTCGCGGCCCGGGCAGCCGGGGCGGCGATCGGAGCCGCGAGGGCGGCGAGGGCCAGGGCGAGGACGAGCGGATTCGGCATGGCCAGGAAACGGCCCGGCGGCGGAAAGGCTCCGCGCAGCGCGGCAGCCGGGTGAATCGACCCGGGATCAGAAGCCCGGCTTGACGATCGCCAGGATGACGATGCCGATCATGAGAAGCGTCGGCACCTCGTTGAGCACCCGGTAGAACCGATGACCGCGGGTGTTCCGGTCGGCGGCGAAATCCTTGACCATCCGGGCGAGCCAGCCATGGATACCGGTCATCGCCAGCACCAGCGCGAACTTCGCCTGGAGCCAGGGGCTCGCATAGAAGCCGCTCATCCAGGCGAGCGCCACCCCGAACAGCCAGGTGGCGATCAGGGCCGGGTTCATGATCGCCTTGAGCAGGCGGCGCTCCATCACCTTGAAGGTCGCGCTCTGCGCCTCCGAGCCCGGCGGCAGGCTCGCGTGGTAGACGAACAGCCGCGGCAGGTAGAGCATGCCCGCCATCCAGGCGATCAGGCTGATCACGTGGCCGGCCTTGATCCAGTCGTACAGCACGGGCGCAGCCTCAACCCTGGCCGCGCAGCCGGGCGAGCATCCGCTCGACATGGGCCACCGGCGTCTGGGGCGTGATGCCGTGGCCGAGGTTGAAGATGTGCGGCCGGCCGGCGGTCGCCTCCAGAACGGCATCCACCGCCGCGTCGAGGGCCGCGCCGCCCTCGATCAGCGTCTCGGGATGGAGGTTGCCCTGCGTCACCGTGGTGGCCGGCACCGTCGCCCGCAGGGCCTTCAGGTCCACCCCCCAGTCGACGCCGACGGCATCGGCGCCGGTCTCCGGCACCACCCGGGCATGGCCGTCGAGGCCCGAGCCGCGGGCGAACACGATGATCTTGGCGCCCGGCACCCGGGCGCGGACGCCCGCCACCATCCGGGCGATCGGCTGCAGGGACCAGCGGGTGAGGGCGTCCGCCGCGGGCGCGCCCGGCAGGGCGCTCTCCGCCACGTCGCCGACGGGCTCGACGGTGCCGTC
Organism: Methylobacterium sp. B1; assembly: GCF_000333255.1. Taxonomy (NCBI): domain Bacteria; kingdom Pseudomonadati; phylum Pseudomonadota; class Alphaproteobacteria; order Hyphomicrobiales; family Methylobacteriaceae; genus Methylobacterium; species Methylobacterium sp. B1. The sequence goes on from NZ_BACT01000087.1 coordinate 2,533, forward strand.
GGAGGTCGGCACGGCGAGGGGCAGCGTGCCGGCATGGGACTCGAAGATCTGCACGGCGTCGGCGCCGGCCTCGAGCTGGCGCACGAGGTAATCGGTCTGCACCGTGACGAGGCGGTCGATCAGCGCGTCCACCAGCGCCGTGTCGCCCTCGGCCAGCGCCCGCGCGGGGGCGAGGTCCGGGGTGCCGCGACCGCCGATCATGTAGCTCGCCACCGTCCAGGGGGCGCCGCAGAAGCCGAGCAGCGTGGTCTCGCCGGGCAGTTCCGCGCGCAGCCGGGTCACCGTCTCGAAGACCGGTGCGAGATGGGTCATCACCGCCGGGTCGCCGGCCTCGCGCAGCTTCGAAAAGGCCTCCCGGCCGTCGAGGGGATCGAGGCGCGGCCCCTCGCCCTCCACGAAGCGCACGTCCTGACCGAGCGCATGGGGCACGACCAGGATGTCCGAGAACAGGATCGCGGCATCGAAGCCGAACCGCCGGATCGGCTGGAGCGTCACCTCGACGGCGAAGTCGGGGCTGTAGCAGAGGTCGAGGAACGAGCCGGCCTCGGCGCGGGTCGCCCGGTATTCCGGCAGGTAGCGGCCGGCCTGCCGCATCATCCAGGCGGGGGGCGGACCGATCGCCTCCCCGTCGAGGACGCGCAGCACCTTCCGCTCGGACTTGCGCTCCGTCCCCGTCATCGTCGTTCCCATCCCGTATCCGTCATCCCGCATGCCCGTCGGCGGACCTCCTGTCGAGTCGAGGCGCGCCGATCCCCACACAGGCCCCTTCGAAAAGAAAAGAGAGAATCTAGGACTCTGTTTTTTCTCTTGGGGGGCCGAATCACGGGGGCACAAAAGCGTCCACAGGCGGTCCCCGGCGCCGCGCCGTTAACGAGGCTTTAAAGGATTTGCTCCATCTTGCGAGAACGACCAGATCCGACAGCGCCTTGGCAACGCCGAGTCGTGTGCGGACCCCGGACGCGTCCCGGATTCTCCCAGTGAGTCGGAATCCATGCGCCCCGATCGTCTGCCTGTGAACGGCGGAGTCGATAGCGCGCACCGGTATCGCCCTGGACCGGCCCGGCGGGGCATCCTATCCACACTCATCGACTCCCCTGGCGGCCGGCGGTGGACAACGTGGCGCCGCGAATGGCGACCGCAGAGGCGATCGGAATGGGCCGCAGCTACTTCCACCTCCACCTCGTCTCCGACTCCACCGGCGAGACGCTGATCAATGTCGGGCGCGCGGCGGCCGCGCAGTACGAGGGCGTGTCGGCGATCGAGCACGTCTATCCGCTGGTGCGCTCGGCCGCGCAGCTCGACCGGGTGATCTCGGAGATCCGGGCGGCGCCGGGTCTCGTCCTCTACACCCTGGTGGGGGGCGACCTCGGCGAGCGGCTGGAGGAGGTCGCGCGGGAGACCGGCTCGCCCTGCCTGTCGGTGCTGCGGCCGGTCCACGACCTGCTGCGCGCCTATCTCGGCGCCGAGACCACGGCCCGGCCCGGCGCCCAGCACATGCTGAACGCCGAGTACTTCAAGCGCATCGACGCGATGAACTTCACCCTGGCCCACGACGACGGCAACCTGCCGGAGGATCTCGAGGACGCGGACGTGATCCTGCTCGGCGTCAGCCGGACCTCGAAGACGCCGACCTCGATCTACCTCGCCAATCGCGGCCTCAAGACCACCAACCTGCCGCTGGTGCCGGGCATGCCGCTGCCGCCGGCGATCGAGCGCGCCCGTAAGCCCCTGGTGGTCGGGCTGTTCGCCTCGCCGGAGCGGATCGTGCAGATCCGCCAGAACCGGCTCTCCAGCCTCAACGCCGACGAATCGTCCCTCTACGTCGACCGCTCGGCGGTGGCGGACGAGATCACCGCCTCCCGCCGGCTGTTCACCCGGAACCGCTGGCCGACCATCGACGTGACGCGCCGCTCCATCGAGGAGACCGCGGCGGCGATCGTCGACCTCTACCGCGACCACCGGCTGAAGTTCATCGCGGATTGAGAGGGGTTTCCGAAGGGCTCAGCCCTTTGGCGGGGTTCGGGGGCGGAGCCCCTGAACGACCCGGGCTCCGCCCCGGAGCCGCAAAAGCTCGCAGCCCTTTTGAAGCCGGGACGGCCTCAGCTGCCGCTCAGGACCGCCCGCACCAGGGTGAGGCCCGCCACCAGCCCGATCAGACCGGTCGCCACCGAGGCCCCAACGTAGAGGGCGGCGGCGGCGGTCTCGCCCCGGTGGTACAGGCTGATCGCGTCGAGGGAGAAGGTCGAGAAGGTGGTGAAGCCGCCGAGCACGCCCGTGGTCAGGAACAGCCGTGCCGGGTGACCCGCCGCGCCGCGCAGGGCGAAGCCCTCGGCGAGCACGCCCATCAGGAACGAGCCCAGCACGTTGATGATCACCGTGGCCAGGGGGAAGCCAAGGCCCGCAGCAGCCGGGCGACCGCCACGTTGATCCCGTGGCGGCACCCGCCCCCGAGCCCGGCTCCGACAACGACGATGAGGGTGTTGATCATGCCGGCCCTTCCTGTTCGGTCGGGCAGCCACGTCCTGTCGCGGCTTCGGCGCACGGCCCCACCGCGGACGGCTGAGGCGCGCCCGTGCGGTAGGAGCCATCAGCCCGGCCTCCGAGTCGGGCGGTTGTCGGGGCGCTCCATCCCCATCGGGACAGGCTTAGCGCAGGATGCCGGGAAGGGGAATCCGGTTTTCCGGCTCCCGCGCTGGTGGGTCGGGGGGCGCGGCGGGTTCACAGATCGGTTCGGATCGGCGCGGGTCCCCTCCCGTGCGGGAGAGCGGACCCGCGCCCTGTCATGAACCCACCGCGCTGGATCGATCGGCGAAGCCGCAAGGCTCAGCGGGCGTAGGCGAAGTGGCTGCGCTGCTCGATCTGGGCGGCATAGAAATCCTCGACCACCTCGCGGACCACCTCGGCCAGCTCGTCGCCCCGGTGCTCGTCGAGCTGGATGTCGCTGCCGACGGTCCGGCCGATGGCGCAGCTCGCAGCCCCCGGCACGAGGCGCTCGTTGTAGCGCTGGTTCAGGCCCGAGACCGAGATGTAGTTGCTGCCGCCGAGTTCCGGACCGTACTTGATCTTGATCTTCTGCTCGGTGTCGGTCCCGCGCAGCCGCGCGCAGAGGCTGATGAAGTTGTCCTGATCGATCTTGGCCTCGAGGCCGGTGATGCTGCCGTGGACGTTGTCCTCCTCGTTGAGCACCTCGGCCATGAGGTTCAGGACGCCGACCACCGGCTCCAGCGCCCGGGCGCCTTCCTCCAGGAGTTTCTTGCGGAAGTCGTTGCTGCGGGCATCCGCCTCCTGCAGCCGCGCGCGGAACCTGTCCTTGACCTCGTTGGCGCGTGCCATCGCGCTCCTCCCTGGTGGTTCATCCGATGCTTTGCCGCCCGGATGACCGAAACCTACGAGGCCAATTCAGATGACGCAAGATAGTGCAAAATATTGATGCCTGCCCAGAACTTGAGCCGTTGCACAGGAATAATACTTGCTCATGGACTGTGCAACGGCGGAGTCTCCGGGATCCGCGCCTATTTCAGGAGCTGCAGCAGGCTGCGTCCGGCCGGGGTCTTGAGTTCCTTGGCGTCGAGCGTGCCGTCCTTGTCGGGATCGGCCGCCTTGAAGCGCTGCTCGACCAGGGCGAGGTATTCCTTGCGGTCGAGGGTGCCGTCGTTGTCGGTGTCGGCGGCCTTCAGGTCCGTCTTGCTGACCCGGCCCTTCAGCTCCTTGGCGTCGACGGTCCCGTCCTTGTCGGTCTCGGCGGCGTCGAAGACCTTGCCGGCCGCGGCCTGGGCCTCGGCCAGATCGATCGTGCCGTCCTTGTCGGTGTCGACCATCTTCAGCGTGCGCTCGGTGCCGGAGGACCGGGCGAAGGCCGCCGACGGCAGCGCGGTGGGGACGACCAGGCCGAGGACGAGCATCGCGGCCAGCGCACATGCGGGTCTGTTCAGGATCGCGGGCATGAACGAAATCTCCGGTGGCGATCAGCGCCGGCAGCCCAAGCCGCCATGCGGCGCGCCGTTCCCGGAGGCGCGTTCACAAGCCGACGATCAGTCAGCGGGCCGGACCGTCGAGGGGGGCGAGCCGGTCCGGTTCCCGGGCCGCGGCGGCGACCGGTTCGGACCGGGACAGGGCGTTGGCCAATGCCCTCAGGTCCGGGACCGGCGCGCCCGAGGCGCCGAACACCGACCGGTCGAGAGCCGCGAAGGATGCGACAAGACCGGGCCGCGCCCGCCAGATGCGAGCCAGGTCCGGCGCTTCCCG
>NZ_BACT01000086.1:0-3445 GCF_000333255.1 Methylobacterium sp. B1
TGGCGGGTGTAGGGCAACCGGTCCGCGGCCTCGGGATCGGCGGCGGGGTCGTCGCCGAGCCGCGCCATCTCGGCGACGACGCGCGCCTCCACCTCCGGGTGTTCCGCCAGGACCCGGAGGGTCCAGGCCAGCGCCAGGGCGGTGGTCTCGTGGCCCGCGGCCACGAAGGTCAGCAGGTTGTCGACGACGCGCGCCTCGGGGAGCGGCTGTCCGGTCTCCGGATCCCGCGCCTCCAGCAGGAGGCCGAGGAGGTCGGTGCCGGGCTCGCCGCGCGCCCGGCGGCGCGCGATCGTCCGGGCGACCTCGCCGCGCAGGTGGCGCACCGCGGCCGCGCCCCCCCGGGCCCCGGGATGCGGGACCCAGGCCGGGGCGCGCAGCATCGCGAGGGCGATCTTCCAGCTGGTCTGGCCGAGATAGGCGTCCATCGCGCGCCCGAACGGCTCGACCTCCAGATGGGGATCGCCCGACACCATCGTGGCGACGATCACCTCGAAGGTGGTGCGCATCATCTCGTGCAGGACGTCCCGCTCCGCCCCGGCCGGATCGGCGCCGTGCCAGCGCGTCCGCGTCGCCGCGGCGGCCCGGGCCATGGCCGGCACGAAGCTCCGGACCCGGTCCGGGCGGAACATCGGGCTGGCGGTCCTGCGCTGCCCCCGCCAGTGGGAACCGTCCGCGGTGAGGACGCCCGAGCCGAGGGCGGGCGCGAGGGCCCGCAGCATGAACGGCTCCCGCTCCAGCGCCTCGGCCTGATCGACCAGCAGGCTGCGGATGTGTCCGGGGTCGCAGACGTAGGTGGTGCGCTGGCCGAGGAAGCGCGTTGTCACCAGGGGTTGTGTATAGATCTGCCGGGGCCAAGCCTCGATCAGGCTGCCCAGCATCGTGACGAGCACCGATGGCAGGGCGATCGCCTCCGCCACAGCCTCCCCCACGGCCTCCGTGAGCGGCAGCCTTCCCGGCTCGCAGACCCTGAACGTTCCGACCGCTGGCATCCCGGCACCCTCGCGGGACCAGATTCGAGGCTCAACGTTAAGTTTTGGCGCTCCTCGGCGCCGCCGTCGAGGCATTCGCGCCCGGGCGGTGCGGAAATCGCCGCGGTGCTTACCGGAGGCTTACCGGAATGCCTCCGGGAAGCCGTGCGGCCGGACGGGGGATCCGGCACGCGCCGCCGAAGCGGATGCCGGGCGGGCGGGTCAGACCGACGGCCCTAGCGGGCCTGCGCCCGGAGGGCCTCGCGGAGCCGGCCCTCGATCAGCAGGGCCGAGCCGTAGTGGAACTCGATGTCGAAGGCGTGGCGCTGGTTCATCGAGAGCGACGCGCTCTGCATCGCGACGAGATGCCCGGCCTCGTCGAACAGGCCCGAGCCCGACCCTCCGTAGCCGTCGTTGCAGTCGTGGCGGGCGCGGCGGATGTCGCCCTCGCTGGGCGGATCGATCCGCCGGATGGCACAGGATTCCCGGCTGCTCTGACCGCGGTAGTTCTCGTGGCCGGCGGGGGAGACCATCGTCACCGAGAGCGTCAGGTCGCCGGTCGGAAGGTGCGGGGCGTCCGGGATCGGCTGCGGCCGTGCCTCGGCCGGCTCGGCGAGGCGCAGGAGCGCCCAGTCGTCGGTGATGTGCAGGCGCCGCGCCTCCGGCTCGATGCCGAGTTCCAGAAAGTCCGGCGCGAAGCCGTAATTGCGGCCGGCGATCTGGAAGTAGCAATCGGCAACGGTGCGGGTGACCTCCAGTTGGCGATTGCGGAAATTGTGCGCGTTCATCAGCACGAGGGAGCGGGTCCCGATCAGCCAGGCGGCGGCGGCCTTCTGGGGGATCCCGTCCGGGCGGCGGCACCACAGGACGCCCGCGCCGGTAAAGCGCTCCAGATCCGCCCCCGTCAGTTCGCGCCGCCCGTCCTGTGCGTAGAGGGCGGCGAGGCGTTGTCCGCCGCCGGTCCCGGCCGCCGTGGCCGGAATCGCGACACAGGTCGCCAGCGCCAGAAAGCGGCCTGCGCCGCCCGTGACAAGACCCATCGCGTCCTCCCGGAGCGGGTCGGCGGACGGCACCGTGCCCGCACGCCCGCATATCGTTTCCGCTTGTCTGGGATGGATGTCGGCGATCGGTCAAGACCTCGCTGATCTTACCAAATCTCCGGTGGCGTATTGCCAGATTGTCCCGAAAAGAAATGTTTCGTTTTGCAAAGACACGCATTACAAGCCGTGCGAATAATCGAGTGGCGCACAACGATAATAAGTCTTTCATAAGCCTAGCGAATACTGGAAATAGCCGGGATATCGCGATGCTGAAAGCGGATTTGTCGTCGGAAGACGTGTCGCCATCGGATGAACACCACGATGACTGCGAGGCCAAACGGCGTGGCAGTCCGGCGAGGAGACGCAGGATGATCAGGCTCCGGAATTCCGTCTCGGCATTGGCGATCATGGCGCTCGCGCCGGTCGCCATGGCGGGCGTGGCGCAGGCCAACGACAAGCTCGTCGAGAAATCGAAGAGCGACGAGAACTGGGTGATGCCCGGTAAGAACTACGACTCGAACAATTACAGCGATCTGACCCAGATCAACAAGAGCAACGTCAAGCAGCTCAAGCCGGCCTGGACGTTCTCCACCGGCCTGCTCAACGGCCACGAGGGCGCGCCGCTCGTCGTCGACGGCGTCATGTACATCCACACCTCGTTCCCGAACAACACCTTCGCTCTCGGCCTCGACGACCCGGGCAAGATCCTGTGGCAGGACAAGCCCAAGCAGAACCCGGCCGCCCGTTCGGTCGCCTGCTGCGATCTCGTCAACCGCGGCCTCGCCTACTGGCCGGGCGACGGCAAGACCCCGGCGCTGATCCTCAAGACCCAGCTCGACGGCAACGTGGCGGCGCTGAACGCCCAGACCGGCGAGACGGTGTGGAAGGTCGAGAATTCCGACATCAAGGTCGGCTCGACGCTCACCATCGCCCCCTACGTGGTCAAGGACAAGGTGATCATCGGCTCCTCGGGTGCCGAACTCGGCGTCCGCGGCTACCTCACCGCCTACGACGTCAAGACCGGCGCGCAGGTCTGGCGCGCCTACGCGACCGGCCCGGACGAGGACCTGCTGCTCGCCAAGGACTTCAACATCCACAACGCTCATTACGGCCAGAAGGGCCTCGGCACCTCGACCTGGGAGGGCGACGCCTGGAAGATCGGCGGCGGCACCAACTGGGGCTGGTACGCCTATGACCCGGGCACGAACCTGATCTACTTCGGCACCGGCAACCCGGCGCCGTGGAACGAGACCATGCGTCCCGGCGACAACAAGTGGACGATGACGATCTTCGGCCGCGACGCCGACACCGGCGAGGCGAAGTTCGGCTACCAGAAGACCCCGCACGACGAGTGGGAACTATGCCGGCGGTCACGTGATGATGCTGTCCGACCAGAAGGACAAGGACGGGAAGATGAGGAAGCTCCCACCCACCCGG
>NZ_BACT01000085.1:0-1185 GCF_000333255.1 Methylobacterium sp. B1
CACCGGGAATCCCGACAAGCGTCACGCCATCAGGGATTTCGAACCGTACCAGAGCTCGCGCATTGTCAGCAAGGGCACCAGCAAGGTCATGGCGCAGCCCCTGTTCATCGTACGGATGAGTCGCCTTAAGACGCTAGGCCGAGCCGGACGTGCCTCGCAAGCCCGGGGCCGGATTTCAGGCCGGCATGGCGGCGACCGGGATCGCCGGCCGTGCAGAGCCGTTCACCTCGCCGTATTGCGCCTTGTAGCCGGACTTCGGCAGCTTGATCACGTCGGCGCCACGGACCCAGGACAAGGCCCGGGACATCGCCGCCTGCCGCCACGCCTGGGAGGTCGCCGCCGGCCTGATGGCCGATCCGACGATCCGCCTGCTCGTCCTCGACGAACTGAACATCGCGCTGCGCTACGACTATCTCGACCTCGACGCCGTCGTCGAAGCCCTCCGTACGCGGCGGCCGGACCTGCACGTGGTCGTCACCGGCCGCAACGCCAAGCCGGCCCTGATCGAGGCCGCCGACCTCGTCACCGAGATGGGCAGCGTCAAGCACCACTTCGCCGCCGGCGTGAAGGCGCAGGAAGGGATCGAGTTCTGAGCCCGCCGCGGACGAAGGCCCTGATGATCCAGGGCACCGGCTCCGATGTCGGCAAGTCGCTGCTCGTGGCGGGGCTGGCGCGCGCCTTCACGGAGCGGGGCTTAAGGGTCCGGCCGTTCAAGCCGCAGAACATGTCGAACAACGCCGCCGTCACCGCCGATGGCGGCGAGATCGGCCGCGCGCAGGCCCTCCAGGCCCGGGCCGCCCGGGTGGCGCCCTCCGTCCACATGAACCCGGTCCTGCTCAAGCCGCAGAGCGAGGTCGGCTCCCAGGTGGTGGTGCAGGGCCGGATGGTCGCCACCGTGAAGGCGCGCGACTACCAGGCCTGGAAGCCCCGGCTGATGTCGGCCGTCCTCGACAGCTTCTCCCGGCTCGCCGGGGAGGCGGATCTGGTCCTCGTCGAGGGCGCGGGCTCGGCCTCAGAGGTGAACCTGCGGGCCGGCGACATCGCCAATATGGGCTTCGCCCGGGCCACCGACACGCCGGTGGTGCCGGTCGGCGACATCGACCGGGGCGGGGTGATCGCGAGCCTCGTCGGCACCAAGGCGGTGATCGACCCGGAGGACGCCGCCCTGATCGCGGGCTTCCTCGT
>NZ_BACT01000084.1:0-12113 GCF_000333255.1 Methylobacterium sp. B1
TCTCACCTCGCGCCGGCGCCCGGCCACACGCCGGGGCACGTGGCGGTCTGGCTCCACTGCGGACCGGAGGCCGGGGCGTTCACGGGCGACATCATTCATCACCCCGTCCAGGTGTTCCATCCCGAATGGAGCTGCATGGGCTGCATCGACCCGGCCGCCAGGAACACGTCCGAGTCCGTGGCGAACAGGCTGGCCCGGCCCTGGGTCACCCCGCCCTCCGCACCCTCGGCGATGCGGGTGACGGCGGCGTGCCCGGCCACCCGCGCGACGGCCTCCCGGTAGGCACGCTGGATGCCGGGCGTCAGCATGGTCGCGGCGGGGCTGTCGCGCAGGGCCGCGCCGGCCGCTTCCAGGAAGGCGTCGAGGCCCGGGCCGGGCAGCGCCAGGATCAGGCCCGGATTGGTGCAGAACTGTCCGGCACCCAGCGTCAGCGACGCCGCGAAGGCTTGGCCGATCTCGGCGCCCCGCGCGGCCAGCGCGCCCGGGAACAGCAACACCGGATTGATGCTGCTCATCTCGGCATAGACTGGGATCGGCACCGGGCGTGCGGCCGCGATCGCCATCAGGGCCGTGCCGCCCCGACGGGAGCCCGTGAAGCCCACGGCGGCGATCCGGGGATCGGCCACCAGCCCCTGCCCGATCGACTGGCCGGCATCGAACAGCAGTGAGAAGGTCCCCTCGGGCAGGCCGCAGGACGCCACCGCCTTCTGGATGGCGCGGCCGACCAGTTCCGAGGTGCCGGGATGGGCCGGGTGCGCCTTGACCACCACCGGGCAGCCCGCCGCCAGGGCCGAGGCGGTGTCGCCGCCCGCCACCGAGAAGGCGAGCGGGAAGTTCGAGGCGCCGAACACCGCCACCGGGCCGACGGCGATCCGGCGCAGGCGCAGGTCCGGCCGGGGCAGCGGCTTGCGGTCCGGCAGGGCCGGATCGATCCGCACTGCGACGGAACTGCCCTCGCGGACCACGTCGGCGAACAGGCGCAGCTGGCCCACCGTCCGGGCGCGCTCGCCCTCGATCCGCGGCCGGGGCAACCCCGTCTCTTCCATGCAGCGGGTGACGAGGGCGTCGCCGGTCTCCAGGATGTTGGCGGCGATCGCCTCCAGGAAGCCGGCCCGCGTCTCCGGATCGGTCTCCCGGTAGGTGTCGAAGGCGGCCTCCGCCAGGGCGCAGGCCCGGTCGAGATCGCCGAGGCTCGCGCCGGGGAAATCCGGCTCCAGGGATTCGCCGGTGGCCGCCGCGACGGCCCGGACGGCCGCCTCGGTGCCGCGCCGTGCCTCGGCGCCGATCAGGTTCTCGCCGCGCAGGGTCATGAGCTGCTCCTCTTCGTAGGGGTGCGGGCGGGCCGCACCGGGACGGACGCGTGACGGGCGGTCAGCCCCGCTGCGCCGCCAGGGCCTTCTCGCGGATGGCCGCGAGGGTCATGGTCGGGGTGAGCGCCTCGGGATCGACGCGGCAATGGATCATCGCCGGCAGGCCGGAGGCGAGGCTGCGCTCGAAGGCGGGCGCGAAGTCCGCGGTGCATTCCACGCGCTCGCCATGGCCGCCGCAGGCGCGGGCGAGCGCCGCGAAGTCGGGGTTGCGCAGCTCGGTCGCCGAGACGCGGCCGGGATATTCGCGTTCCTGGTGCATCCGGATCGTGCCGTACATGCCGTTGTCGAGCACGACCACCACGACGGCGATCCCGTACTGCACGGCGGTGGCGAATTCCTGAACGGTCATCATCACGTCGCCGTCGCCCGCGAGCGCCACGACGATCCGCTCCGGGCGGCTGCGCTTCGCCATCACGGCGGCGGGCAGGCCGTAGCCCATGGAGCCCGAGGTCGGCGCGAGCTGCGTGCCGAAGGCGCGGAACCGGTAGTAGCGGTGGACCCAGGTGGCGAAATTGCCGGCGCCGTTGCAGATCACCGCGTCCCGCGGCAGCCGCTCCCGCAGCCACGTGATCGCTTCCCCGTACTGGAACGCGCCGGGCTTCGGCTCCGGCGTCTCGGACCACGCGCGGTAGGCGGCATGGGCCTCGGCGGCGCGACCGCTCCCGGTCGGCGTGAAATCCGGCAGGGCGGCGCAGAAGGTCTCGGGCGCCGCCTCGATCGCCAGCACCGGCTGATAGACCCGCCCGAGCTCCGCCGCGTCGGCATGGACGTGGACCAGGGGCAACCCGGGATTGGGGATGCCGAGGAGGCCGTAGGATTGCGCCGGCATCTCGGACAGGCGTCCGCCCACCATCAGCAGCAGGTCGGCCTCCCGGATCCGGGCCAGCAGCGCCGGGTTCGGCCCGATCCCGAGCTCGCCCGCGAAGTTCGGATGGTCGGCGGGAAAGAGCTGCGCCCGCCGGAACGAGACCGCCACCGGCAGGTCGTGGCGCGCGGCCCAGGCGGCCAGGGTGGCGACGGCGCCCTGCGTCCAGCGGGAGCCGCCGAGCAGCACCATCGGCCGCTGCGCCTCCGCCAGCATCGCCCGCAGACGCTCCACATCGTCCCCGGACGGGGCCGGGGCGGCCGGGACGACGCGCGGCGCGTCGGACACCGCCACGACGTCGTCGAGCATGTCTTCCGGCAGGGCCACCACGACGGGACCGGGACGGCCCTGCATCGCCACCCGGAACGCCCGGGCGAGGATCTCCGGAATGCGCGCCGCGTCGTCGATCTCCACCGTCCATTTGGCGAGCCCGCCGAACATCTGCCGGTAATCGACCTCCTGGAAGGCCTCGCGGTCCCGCATCCGCCGGGCGATCTGGCCGACGAACAGGATCATCGGCGTCGAATCCTGGCGGGCGATGTGCACGCCAGCGGAGGCGTTGGTGGCGCCCGGCCCCCGGGTGACGAAGCAGATGCCGGGGCGGCCGGTGAGCTTGCCCGCGGCCTCGGCCATGATCGCCGCGCCGCCCTCCTGCCGGCAGACCAGCACGTCGATGCCGCTGTCGCGCAGGGCGTCGAGCACCGCGAGGTAGCTCTCCCCGGGGACGCAGGTCACGCGCTCGACGCTCTGGGCGCGGAGCTGGTCGACGAGCACCTGCGCGCCGGTGCGTGGGGGCAATCCGCTCAAGCCGTTCCTCCCTGGCCCTCGGGCCGCATCCGGGGCGTTCCGCCGGGATCGGCCATCGTTCCGCCCGCCGCTGGGATGCCGCTGATATCCCAGTTTCAGGATAGGGGCGGGTTCGGGGCGGTCAACCTGTCAGACCAGGGGCCGCCGGTCGAGGGCCCGGCGGGTCATCCGGTCGAGAAAGTCGAACAGCGTTCCGATCCCGGCCAGGGCCGCCGCTTCGTCCCGCGCCGCGATGCCGGACAGGATCGCCCCGTGGATCCCGGCGCAATCCAGGAAGCTGGCGGTGGGCTCGTAGGTGTACCAGAACCGACGGGACTGGGCGTGGAGCGCCGCCATGGTGCCGGTGAGCGTCGCGTTGTAGGCCGCGCCGACGAGGGCCTCGTGCAGGCCGCGCTTGGTCCGGAAATAGGCCTCCCGATCGCGGGCCTCGGCGGCGCTGCGCAATCCGGCTGCCCGGTCCAGCAAGTGTGCCATGTCCTCCGCCGTGCCGCGCGCGATGACGCAGCGGGCCACGGTCTCGTCGAGGGGCCGCCGCACCTCCAGCAATTCGAGATGCTTGATGACGTCCACCTGGGTGACGAGAACGCCACGCCGCGGATGGACCTCCACGAACCCGATCGTCTTGAGCCGTGCCAGAGCCTCGCGGACCGGCGTCCGGCCGAGGCCCAGCTCCGCGCCGAGTTCGCCCTCCGAGACCATGGCGCCCGGGGCGAGACGGCGGCTGATGATCATCTGCTCGATGGCGTCATAGGCGGTCTCGGCGAGGGAGCGCGGCCTGCGCCCATCCTCCGGCGGCACCTGTCCGCCGCCCGCAAATCCCAATCCGGCCAAGGGCTTCCCCGTCGATGTCGGATCCTGTCTGTCGCAACCCGTGCCGGTTGACAATGGCGCCGCGCACCGTGCTACTCAAGATCTGGGATATCAGTCCGCGTTCAGCGCGGGCGGGAGCCAAGGCCGGCGCAAGCGACATGTGATTGTCACCGTTCGCGGGTGCCGAGACCGAGGCCCAGGGAGGAGGAGCGGATGTCCGGGATGTCCCCTGAGACGCGCGCCAAGCTGAAGACCGTCAGCACGGCGACGCTGATGACCGCCCTCTACAAGCGCGGCTTCCGCAACCAGATGATCCAGGGCGTGCGGCCCCTGAAGGCCGGCGGCCCGACGATGGTCGGCGAGGCCTACACCCTGCGCTACATCCCGGCCCGGGAGGACCTGAACCCCATCACGGTGTTCCGGGATCGCGCGCATCCGCAGCGCAAGGCCGTGGAGGAGTGCCCGCCCGGCGCCGTGATGGTGATCGACAGCCGCAAGGACGCCCGGGCGGCCTCCGCCGGCTCGATCCTGGCCACCCGGCTGATGGTGCGCGGCTGCGCCGGGCTCGTCACCGACGGCGGATTTCGCGATGCCGACGAGATCGCCCGGCTGGAGATGCCGAGCTATCACGCGCGCCCGTCGGCGCCGACGAACCTCACCCTCCATCAGGCGATCGACATCAACGTGCCGATCGGCTGCGGCGACGCGCCCGTCTTCCCCGGGGACGTGATCGTCGGCGACGGCGACGGGGTGGCGGTGATCCCGGCCCATCTCGCCGACGCCGTCGCCGACGAGGCCGTCGAGATGACCGCCTACGAGGACTTCGTCACCGAGGAGGTTCGCAAGGGCCGCACAATCCTCGGCCTCTACCCTGCCACCGACGAACAGAGCCTCGCCGATTTCGCCGCCTGGCGGAAGCGGACCGGCCGCTGAGCGTGCCGGACCGGCCCGCTCCAGCCCGGCCCGCGATCGGCAACGGGCCGGAACGCGTCGGATTCGACTCGGGGGGACGCCATGGCGGCGGGGTTGCGCGGGGGCGCTGCGGCGCCGGAGATCGAGCGGCGGACGGTCGCCAAGGTGTCGTGGCGACTCCTGCCGCTGATCGTCCTGATCTACTTCGTCGCCTACATGGACCGGACGAATGTGGGCTTCGCCGCGTTCGGCCTGAAGCGGGACTTCGGGTTCTCCGCCACGCTCTACGGCTGGGCTGCCGGCATCTTCTTCCTCGGTTACGTCCTCTTCGAGATTCCGAGCAACGTCCTTCTGGAGCGCGCCGGGGCGCGGCTCTGGATCGCCCGGATCATGGTCACCTGGGGACTGGTGGCGGGCAGCATGGTCCTCATCACCGGCCCGGTGAGCTTTCTGGCCCTGCGTTTCCTGCTGGGCGTGGCCGAGGCCGGCTTCTTCCCCGGCGTGATCCTCTACTTCACCTTCTGGTTCCCGAAGCGGTACCGGGCCCGCGTGGTCGCCGCCCTGTTCCTGGCGGTGCCGGGCTCGAATGCCCTCACGGCGGTGATCTCGGGGGCGCTGCTCCAGCTCGACGGCGTGCTGGGCCTGCACGGCTGGCAGTGGCTGTTCCTCCTGGAGGCCGCGCCCTCGATCCTGCTGGCCTGCGCGGTTCTGGCGCTGATGACGGACCGGCCCGAACAGGCGGCTTGGCTCGCGGCCGAGGAGCGGTGCTGGCTGAGGGACGAACTCGCGGCGGAGCGTGCGGGCACGCTCAGGGCTCACGGGCATCTCACCCTCAAACAGGCCCTCACCGACCGGCGGGTGCTCGCCCTCGGGGCGATCTACTTCACCATCGGCACCGCCACCTACGGCATCACCTTCTTCATGCCGCCGATCCTGAAGAGCCTGCATCTCACCGACTGGGAGACGGGCGTCGCCACGGCGGTACCCTACGTCGTGGGGACCCTGGGCATGGTCGCCTGGAGCTGGTCGTCGGACCGGCGCAACGAGCGGCGCTGGCACTTCGTGATCGCCGCGCTGGTCGCCGCCCTCGGCCTCGTCGCCTCCGGCCCCCTGCTCGGCAGCCTCTGGGCGCTGACGGCGATGTCAGTGGCGACGATCGGGCTCTACGGCAGCAAGCCCGCCTTCTGGGCGATGCCGGGGGAGTTCCTGTCCGGGCCCGCGGCGGCCGGGGGGATCGCCCTGATCAACGCGATCGGCAATCTCGGCGGCTTCGTCGGTCCCTACGTCCTGGGCTGGCTCAAGGATTACACCGGCAGCTACGAGGCGGGACTTTATTTCCTGGCCGCTTGCGCGCTCGCCTCGGCGGCGATCACGGTCGTCTCTGTCCGGTCAGGCCGGGTGGAGGCGGACCCGCGCGATGGGACCGGCGGCGCGTTCCGCCCCGCCGGCCCGAGCCCCTGAGACCGGAGACAGAGCGATGACCGCGCGCAAGAAGGACCTGGGCGACCTGCGCAGCCAGCGCTGGTTCGGCGCCACCGACCTGCGCAGCTTCGGCCATCGCTCGCGCATGCTGCAGATGGGCTATGAGCGGGCGGATTTCAGCAACAAGCCCATCGTCGGCATCATCAACACCTGGAGCGACATCAATCCCTGCCACCTGCATTTCCGCGAGCGCGTGGAGCAGGTGAAGCGCGGCGTCTGGCAGGCGGGGGGCTTCCCGATCGAATTGCCGGCGCTGTCGCTGTCCGAGAATTTCGTCAAGCCGACCACGATGCTCTACCGCAACCTCCTGGCCATGGAGGTGGAGGAGCTGCTGCGCCAGCATCCGGTGGACGGGGCGGTGCTGATGGGCGGCTGCGACAAGACCACGCCCGGCACCGTGATGGGCGGCATCTCCATGAACCTGCCGATGATCTTCCTCCCGGCGGGGCCGATGATGCGCGGGCATTTCGGGGGCAAGATCCTCGGCTCCGGCTCGGATGTCTGGAAGTACTGGGCCGAGAAGGAGGCCGGCACCATCACCACGCAGGAGTGGAACGACATGGAGGCGGGCATCGCCCGCTCCGCCGGCACCTGCATGACTATGGGCACGGCCTCGACCATGACGGCGATCACCGAGGCGCTGGGCCTGTCCCTGCCGGGCGCGGCCTCGATCCCGGCGGCCGACGCCGACCATCCCCGCATGGCGAGCGCCTGCGGCCGGCGCATCGTGGACATGATCTGGGAGGACCTGAAGCCCTCCGACATCCTCGACCGGCGCTCCATCGACAACGCGCTCGTCGTCCACAACGCGCTGGCCGGCTCCACCAACGCGATGATCCACCTCGTGGCCATGGCGGGCCGGGCCGGCATCCCGGTCAAGCTCACCGCGTTCGACGAGGTCGCCCAGAAAGTCCCGGTGATCGCCAACCTCCGGCCCTCGGGGCAGTGGCTGATGGAGGATTTCCACATCGCGGGCGGAATCCGGGCGCTGATGGCGCGGCTCTCCCCCCTCCTCCACCTCGACGCTCGCTCGGTCACCGGCGGCACGATCGGCGACGGGCTCGCCGGCGCGAAGGTCTTCAACGACGACGTGATCCGCCCCCTCGACAAGCCCATCGTGTCGATGGGCGGGACCGCGATCCTCTACGGCAACCTCGCGCCGGACGGCTGCGTGATCAAGCCGCCCGCCGCCGACCCGCGGCTCCTGCAGCATACCGGCCCCGCGCTGGTCTTCGACAGCTACGACGCGATGAGCGCGGCGGTGAACGACCTCGACCTCGACGTCACCCCCGACCACGTCATGATCCTGCGCAATGCCGGCCCGATCGGCGGGCCCGGCATGCCGGAATGGGGCATGCTGCCGATCCCCAAGGTCCTGCTCCGCCAGGGCGTGCGCGACATGGTCCGCATCTCGGACGCGCGGATGAGCGGGACGAGCTACGGCGCCTGCATCCTGCACGTGGCGCCGGAATCGGCCGCGGGCGGCCCGCTCGCCGCCGTGCGCGACGGCGACCTGATCAGCGTGGACGTGGCCGCCCGCCGGATCCACCTGCACCTGGACGATGCCGGGATCGCCGCGCGGGTGAAGGCCTTCGTGCCGCCCGACCGGGCCTATCCGCGGGGCTACAACCGCCTGTTCGCCCAGCACGTGCGGCAGGCCCACGAGGGCTGCGATTTCGACTTTCTGGAGGGCGCCGGGGGGATTCCGGAACCCGAGATTCACTGACCGGCCCGAGCCGTCGGCAACAGGCGGCGGGCCCGATCACAGGGAGGACACATGGTGATGATCGCACGCAGGGGCCTGCTCGCCGGAGCGGCCCTGCTCGGCGCCGCGCGGGCGGCCGGGGCCGGCTGGGAGCCGTCGCAGCGGGTGCCGGACCCGGCCGTCGAGATCCTCGATCCGGCCTTCGCCAAGTACCGCCTCGCCTCGGCGACGGTGGAGCGGGTCGCCACGGGCTTCCGCTGGGCCGAGGGGCCGGTCTGGTTCGGCGATAGGGGCGCGCTGCTGTTCAGCGACGTGGTCAACGATCGGATCATGAAGTGGGAGGAGGCGTCGGGTTCGCTGTCGGAATTCCGCAGGCCGTCGAACTATGCCAACGGCAACACCCGCGACCGGCAGGGGCGGCTGATCACCTGCCAGCACAGGACCCGCAGCGTCACCCGGACCGAGCATGACGGGACCATCACCACGCTGATGGACCGGTTCGACGGCAAGCCGCTGAATTCGCCCAACGACGTGGTCTGCCATGCCGACGGCGCGGTCTGGTTCACCGATCCCGCCTTCGGGCCGAACCCCCACGAGGCGATGGCGGCCCCGGAACTGCCGGGCAACGTCTACCGGATCGACCCGGCGACCGGGCAGGCCAGCGTCGTGGTCGAGGGTGTGGCCGGGCCGAACGGCCTGTGCTTCGCGCCGGACGGGACGAAGCTGTACCTGATCGAGGCCCGGGCCAAGCCCAACCGCCTGATCCGCGTCTACGACGTGGTCGAGAACGGCACGAAGACCGCCAACGGCCGCGTGTTCTACGACGCCGGCACCGGCACGCCGGACGGCTTCCGCGCCGATGTCGACGGCAATCTCTGGTGCGGCTGGGGGATGAGCGAGGCCGAGGACGGCGTCATCGTGCTCACACCGCAGGGTAAGCTGATCGGTCGGATTCGCTTGCCCGAACGCTGCGCCAACCTGTGCTTCGGCGGCCTGAACCGCAACCTGCTGCTGATGACGGCGACGCACTCGGTCTACGCGCTCTACGTGAATACCCGGGGCGCTGGGACCTGCTGAGGCCGCATCATACGGCGAACCGCTCCGCGATGACTTGCGGGGCGGATCCCGGGTTCCATTTCCGTTTTCGTTGCACGCGGCCCGGTGAGGGCCAGCGGAATCTCAGGCGGGACCCAGAGGCGGCAGGCACGCTGTCGACTCGACTCCCCGACGTGTGTTGGTTCTCTTGCCAACAGCCGTCGCCACCGGCATTTTCGCTGACGTGAAGGCCGAACTCCTGCTCAAGGAGCGAATCGCAATCATCCCTGGGCGGTCGTTCGCAGAGCTGGTGGTCTGGCGCGTGCCGACGCCTGTCCGCGAGAGCAGCCACGCCTTCAAGTACCGGCTCGCCCTCGTCGTCGATGGTGCATGCGTGCTTCGCTATGACAACGAAGCCGGCAAGGGCGACCACAGGCACGTCGGCGAGGCGGAGATCGCCTATCGCTTTACCACCCCCGAGGCCCTGCTGGCCGATTTCTGGGCCGATGTCGAACCCTGGAGGGAGTCATGAGAACCGTGACCATCGGCGTCTCTTCGGTCGAGGAGGCTAGTGCCCGCGTACTGGAGGCTTTCCGGGGCGAGAAGCGCGGCGCGTTCATCTCTTTCCCCAGCGTCGAGGGCTTGTGGACCGTCCTGACGCCCCGTCGCTGGGCGCTGATCCGAGCGCTCGCGGGCCAGGAGCCCATGTCGCTGCGCGCCGTGGCGCGGTTGCTGGACCGGGACGTGAAGAACATCCACGCCGACGTGCACGCGCTCCTGAATGCCGGCATCCTGGATCGTACGGACGACGAGCGCATCGTCTTTCCCTACGACGCCGTGCACGTCGACTTCACGATCGGGAAGGCGGCCTGAGGACTCTTCCATCCCAGGCTCGCATTCGGCTGGCGGCGCAGGCGCCCGGGACAGGGGTTCCGTTTCATCCGAAACGCCGCTTCCCCGGACAGGATGCGCTGTTCACACATCTCCGGTGGACATTGCCGCTGATCGGGGAGCGCGATCAACTCCCTCTCCCGTTCGGGAGAGGGACCCGCGCTCCGACCTAAGACCGTATGGCCTCGTGGTGCGTCGAGCCCCCGCCCCTACTCCGCCGCCTGCGCCAAGTACCGCGCCGGATCGTAGTTCAGGATCGGCCCGAGCCAGCGCTCGACCTCGCGGACATCCATGCCCTTGCGGACGGCGTAATCCTCGACCTGATCCCGCTCCACCTTGGCGACGCCGAAATAATGCGCCTCCGGGTGGGCGATGTAGATCCCCGACACCGACGAGCCCGGCCACATGGCGTAGGATTCGGTGAGCTTCACGCCGATCCGGCTCTCGGCCCGCAGCAGGTCGAACAGGGTCGTCTTCTCGGTGTGGTCGGGCTGGGCCGGGTAGCCGGGAGCCGGGCGGATGCCGTCGTATTTCTCCAGCACCAGCTCCTCGGGGGCGTAGGCCTCCTCCGTCGCGTAGCCCCAGAACTCCTTGCGCACCCGCTCGTGCATCCGCTCGGCGAAGGCCTCGGCGATGCGGTCGGCGAGCGCCTTGACCAGGATCGCCCGGTAATCGTCGTTGGCCCGCTCGAAGCGCTCGGCGATCCGCACTTCCTCCAGGCCGGCCGTCACCACGAAGCCACCGACATAGTCGGCGATGCCGGTCTCGGAAGGCGCCACGAAGTCCGACAGGCAGGTGTTGGCGCGCCCGTCGCGCTTCGAGAGCTGCTGGCGCAGGCCGTGGAAGGTGGCGAGCCGCTCCGACCGGCTCTCGCCGGTGTAGAGCGCGATGTCGTCGCCGACGCTGTTGGCCGGCCAGAAGCCGATCACCGCCTTCGGGTTGAACCAGCGCTCCTCAACGATCTGCTTCAGCATCGCCTGCGCGTCCTCGTAGAGGGCGCGGGCGGCCGGTCCCTGCTCGGGATCGTCCAGGATCGCCGGAAAGCGGCCCTTGAACTCGTAGGTCTGCAGGAACGGCGTCCAGTCGATGTAGGGCACGAGGTCGGCGACCTCGTAGGAGCCGTAGACCAGGGTGCCGGTGAAGGTCGGCTTGGCCGGCTTGTAGCCCGACCAGTCGACCTTGAAGGCGTTGGCCCGCGCCTTGGCCAGCGGCAGCCGCTGCTTGTCGACCTCCGAGCGCTTATGGGCGTCGGCGACCTTGGCGTACTCGGCCCGGACCTTCTCGATCGTGGGCCCACGGGTCTCCTTGGAGATCAGGCTCGACACCACGCCGACCGCCCGGCTCGCGTCGGTGACGTAGACGGCCTGCCCCTTGGCGTAGGCCGGGTGGATCTTCACCGCCGTGTGGACGCGGCTCGTGGTGGCGCCGCCGATCAGCAGCGGCACGTCCATGCCCTCGCGCTCCATCTCGCCCGCCACGTGGACCATCTCGTCGAGCGACGGGGTGATCAGGCCGGACAGGCCGACGATGTCGACCTGCTCGCGCTTGGCGGTCTCCAGGATCTTGGCGGCCGGCACCATCACGCCGAGATCGATGATCTCGTAGTTGTTGCAGGCCAGCACGACGCCGACGATGTTCTTGCCGATGTCGTGGACGTCGCCCTTCACGGTGGCCATCAGCACCTTGCCGGCGGCCTGGCGCTTGCCGTCGCCGCCATTGGCGAGCTTCTCGGCCTCCATGTAGGGCTCGAGATAGGCCACCGCCTGCTTCATCACCCGGGCGGACTTCACCACCTGCGGCAGGAACATCTTGCCCGCGCCGAACAGGTCGCCGACCACGTTCATGCCGGCCATCAGCGGGCCCTCGATGACGTGGAGCGGCCGCTCCACGCCCTGGCGGGCCTCCTCGGTGTCGGCCAGGATGTACTCGGTGATGCCGTTGACCAGGGCGTGCTCGATGCGCTTGCCGACCGGCGCCTCGCGCCAGGTCAGGTCGGCGGTCTTCGCCTGCGCCGAGGCGCCGGTCTTGAACCGCTCGGCGGCCTCCAGCAGGCGCTCGGTGGAATCGTCGCGCCGGTTGAGGACCACGTCCTCGCAGAGCTCGCGGAGCTCCGCCGGGATCTCGTCGTAGACGGCGAGCTGGCCGGCATTGACGATGCCCATGTCCATGCCCGCCTGGATGCAGTGGAACAGGAACACCGCGTGCATCGCCTCGCGCACCGGCTCGTTGCCGCGGA
>NZ_BACT01000083.1:0-937 GCF_000333255.1 Methylobacterium sp. B1
ACTTTCACGGTGCTCCCGCCCTTCGCACAGAGCATCGGCTACGACTCGAATCCGGACCAGACCAGCCGGCAGATCGCAAAGGGCTCGGTCGCCCTGCGCACAGACGCCACGGTCGACTTCCGCAGCAACTGGTCCTCGAGTTCCCTACAGGGTTCGCTCAGGGGTTCTTACCTCGAAACGCCGCAGAACGAGGCCGCGAGCCGCCCCGCAGCGGACGGCACCGTGCGCCTGCGGATCGACGCCAACCGGGATCTGCGCATCGACGCGGAGGGACGCTTCCTGGTGGACACGCAGCGCACGTCGAGCGCCAACCTGCAGGCCCCCGCGGCGACGAGCCGGCCGCTTCTGGCTGTTTACGGCGGGTCGTTGGGCGCCACGGAGACGTTCAACCGTCTGTCGGTGACTCTGCGCGGGTCCATCGACCGGTCGGAGTTCGATAATGCCCGCTTGGCCAATGGGACGACCATCAATCAGTCCGACCGGAACTTGAATCAGTACAGTCTCCAATTGCGCACGGCCTACGAGGTCAACCCCGATTTCAGCCCATTCATCGACCTCCTCGGCGACACCCGTGTCTACGATCAGCGGTTCGACCTGACGGGTGTGCGCCGGGATTCGGACGGCATCGCGCTCGCCTTCGGCACGAGCATCGGGCTCGCGCGCTCCGTGACGGGTGAGATCTCGGCCGGCATCCAGCATCGGACCTACGTCGACCCGACCCTCCGCGACATCAATGCGCCGTTGCTCAACGCGGCCCTAGTCTGGGCCGCAAGCCCGCTCACCACCGTCCGGCTCACCGCCGCGACGGGCGTCACCGAGACGACGATCCCGGGCTCCAGCGGCGTGCTGACCGAGGTCGCAACGCTGGAAGTGCAGCACGATCTCCTGCGCAACCTGTCGATCGTCCTGGGCGGATCCCTACCTCGCAACGATTATC